>CAOJND010000117.1 GCA_948439445.1 uncultured Eubacteriales bacterium
GGTGTGATTGCCGGCGCTATGGCCGCTTGGTTTCCCCAGACGGGGCGAAACCGCTATCAATGGCAGAGTGGGCCTGGCCAGGGCTATCTGATAGAGTTTAGCGGAAATTTTCCCACAAGCTATGAATGTTTTCCAAAGAGATAGAAAGGATGCAAAAAGATGAAAGACTTGTGGTTGCGAAGGATTTTGCCTGGGTTGCTGGCACTGTGCCTGGTGCTGGTGCTATTACCCACCGCGCAGGCAGAGACGGTAAATGGGAAAAAGATTGTCTATGGCTACTCCGGCGAGGGTAGGGAGCTTTGCGCTTACCGGTATGGCGATGGCCCCAATGTGTTGGTGGCTGGTTTTGCCATCCACGGATTTGAGGGCAATTTCTCTCGGGATGGTCAGGCGCTGGTGAGTACGGCGCAGCGGCTCATGGATTTTCTCAGCCAAAGCCGGCTTGTCCAGGTGCACGGCTGGTCTGTCTATGTGCTGCCCTGCATGAATCCCGACGGCCTGTACAGCGGCTACACCGAAAACGGTCCTGGGCGCTGTACCACCCGGCGCTACGATAGCAAGGGTAATCTGGTGGCAGGCGGTGTGGATTTGAACCGGTGCTTCCCCACGGACTTTGTGCCCCAGTACCAGGACCGGTATTACACTGGCCCTACCCCCATGGCGGCCAAGGAAGCCCAGGCGCTGTCTGATTTTATCCAGGAGGTCAGAGGAAGCGGCGACAATTTTCTCATTGATACCCATGGCTGGAATCAGCAGACCATTGTGTATGGTGGGGATCAAAATGTGTTGTATACAGCATTTCACAAGTTTTTTCCCAGCAACTGCTACGAAAGCGCGGATAGTGCCTGTGGTTCTCTTATCGCCTATGCCCACAGCCTGGGCTATGATGCCTGCCTGTTTGAAATGCCCAGCAATGTTTTTAGCTTGCAGGACTACAGCAACGCCGGCTATTGCGAGAAATTTATTTCCAGTATTGAGACTGTTTTAAAGTCCAAGCCTACGGTGTGCGCGGGAGGCCACGATTTTCTGACTACCAGAGTGGAACCAACCTGCACCAAGCCTGGCAGTGAGATTTTGGTCTGCAACCGCTGCGGTGAGATCAAGACCCAGACGATTCCCGCTCTGGGCCATACAGCGGACAGCGCCGGCTTTTTGATGATCCAGGCGGCCACCGCCACGAGAGACGGTTTATCCACCTGTACCTGCGTTCGTTGTGGCCAGGCGCTACGTCAGACATGGCCCAAGGTGTTCCGGGATGTGGTGGGAACGGAGTATTTCTGTGACGCAGTGGATTACAGCTATGAAAACGGCCTGATAAAAGGCATGAGTCAGGATACCTTTGGCCCCAATGTCACCCTATCCCGCGCCATGCTGGTAACGATTCTCTACCGCTATGCCGGCTCACCGGAGACAGCTTTCCGGGTTCCCTTTGAGGATGTGCCGGCGGCTTCCTACTATGCTGGCGCTGTGGCCTGGGCCTACCAAAACGGCATTATAAAAGGCATCACCCATACCCAATTCCGGCCCAATGATCCAGTGACCCGGCAGCAGACCGCGACCATATTCCATCGGTATGTGACCATGTTAGGCATGGATAACGGTGTGCGTAGTGATTTATCCGGGTTTGTGGACAAGAGTGCGGTCGGTGAATATGCCGCAGACGCAATCGGTTGGTGCGTGGGCAATGGGATCATGCTTGGCATCACCAATACGACCTTGGTTCCCGCTGGTAGTGCCACCCGGGCCCAAAGTGCGGTGATGCTGTATCGTGTCATCGGATATTTAAATCGTGTGCAAAAAACATAGGTGTTATGGAAAAATCTTGTTTTGAAAAGCTACCTCAGGTATTGTTACCCTGGTTCCGGGAAAACCGGCGTCAGTTGCCCTGGCGGCAGGACCGGGAGCCATACCATGTGTGGGTGTCGGAGATCATGCTCCAGCAGACCAGGGTGGAGGCGGTGAAGGGCTACTACCGGCGCTTTTTGGACCGGCTTCCCACCATCTCCGCGCTGGCCGGCTGTGATCCGGAGCTGCTGCACAAACTGTGGGAGGGTCTGGGCTACTACAGCCGGGTGCGAAATTTGCAAAAAGCTGCCCAGATGATCATGGAAGCATATGGCGGCGTATTTCCCCAGGCCTATACCCAGGTCCGGCAGCTGCCTGGGATTGGGGATTATACGGCGGGGGCGATTTGCTCCATCTGCTTTGACGCGCCGACACCGGCGGTGGACGGCAATGTGCTTCGGGTGACGGCCCGGCTGACAGCAGACCCGGAACCCATTGATTTGCCTGCCCACAAGCAGCGGATTCGCCGGGCCTTGGAGCCGGTATACCCGGAGGGAGAATGCGCAAATTTCACCCAGGCATTGATGGAGCTGGGGGCAACCGTCTGTCTGCCCAACGGCCAGCCCCAATGTGACAAATGCCCCTGCGAATCGTTCTGCCAGGCCCGAGCAGAGGGAACGCAGTTGGACTTTCCGGTAAGACTGCCCAAGCGCCAACGCCGGATGGAGGAAAAGACGGTTTTTTTCCTGCGGTGTGGGGATTTGGTGGCCCTGGAAAAGCGGCCGGATACCGGACTTCTGGCTGGACTTTGGCAGTTTCCCAATGTGCCTGGGCTACTGGAAACCCAGCAGGCGCTTGCGCGGGTGGAGGCATTTGGCCTACATCTTCAGAATTTAAACCGACAGGTAGAGCGCAGTCATATCTTTACCCACGTACAGTGGCAAATGCGGTGTTTCTACCTGGAGGTCGCGGCGGCGGAGGGCGGGTTTGTCTGGATGAACCTTTCCCAGATGGAGCAGGAGGCGGCGCTTCCAACGGCTTTTCGTATGTTTTGGGAGGAGGAAAAACATGTTTGACTACCATATACACTCGCTGGTGTCCACGGATGGGCATGACGCCCCTTTAACCATGGCCAAGGCGGCAGCTGTGGCTGGTTTGCAGGAGATCTGCTTTACGGATCATCTGGACTATGTACCGGATATGTGGTATATGGATTTTGATACCGGGGTATATCGAGCTGTCTATCACGAATTACAGGTTCCCGGCCTGCGGATCCGCCGGGGAATGGAATTCGGACTGACGCCGGATAACCAGGAACAATTCTGGAAGGATTTGAAACGGTATCCATTTGATTTTGTCATCGGCTCGGTGCACATTGTAGCTGGGGAAGATATCTACTTTCCACCCTATTGGCAGGGAAAGACGGTAGCACAGGCATATACGCGGTATTTTGAGGAGATCCTGGCCTGTGTACAGGCCCATCAGGGCTTTGATGTACTAGGCCACATGACCTATATCAGTAAGGCCAGAGCCAATCCCACCAATGCGCCGGTTCGGCTGGACGATGTGACGGATCTTGCAGACGAGATTTTTAAAGTCCTGGTACAAAAGGGCATTGGCTTGGAGCTGAATACCAGCGGACTGGGCCGTAGTGGTGATTTTCTCCCGCCGCCAGCGTTTTTGCGCCGCTTCCGTCAGCTAGGCGGGGAAATTGTGACCATTGGTTCCGACGCCCATACCGCGGAGCGGGTGGGCGAACATATCCCAGAGGGCCTGGAAATTTTGAAAGAGATCTTCGGCTATGTGTGTACCTTTGCGGACCGGAAACCAATTTTTCACAAGCTGTAAGAAAATTCTGGCAGGAAAGCAGGAAAAATATCAAAAAGCCCCTTGCATTTTCCTGTAACCCATGGTATAATAGCCAAGCTATTTTGAATCATTCCGTTTTCGGAGTATCAGCCCGGTCCGCTGTCCGCTGTCTGCGGCTGCCGCCCGTTGGTGGAGGGAGGTTAAGCAAATGCAAGTATTGGAGACTGTTTTAATTGTTCTGGAGGTTATTGCCAGCTTGGGGATGATTGTGCTGGTCTTGTTGCAGTCCGGCAAGGAAGCTGGCCTGTCCGGCGCGCTGTCCGGAAGCACCAATTCTTATCTGAGCAAGAATAAGCAGAGCAGCAGAGATCACCTCTATGCGACCTGCACCAAGTGGGTTGCCATTGTTTGGGTTCTTTTGACCCTATCTCTAAGCTTCTTCTAAAAGTTAGATTGCCAAAGGGACTGCCTCACACGAATTTGTGAGACAGTCCCTTTTTGCAAACGAGAGTTACTGACAAATTGAAGCTAAAAATAGGGGTAGACAGATGGAAAACCACCATAATGTCTACCTTTTCTTTATGCGATTCCCGTCCGGTACAATCTGCGATAGCTCCTGGCGATAGAAGCCCAGTTCTGTATAAGACCGAACTGGGCTTCTAAAACGACGATTTTGTGTGGCTATGTTTTTTAACAGATGCACGCTGCCAGTGGCCTTCCCCTGGTGCTAAATATGTTAAAGCGAGTAGACCTCTAAGCTTGTCCCCTGGTAGTAGTGGGCCAAAATCTCTTCGCAGGTGCTGCCCGCCGCCGCCATGGCGTCCGCCCCGTATTGACTCATGCCTACTCGATGCCCGAAGCCATGGGTAGTGATCGTAATAGCATCGCCAGAGACAGATACGGTGAAGTCCGTAGAGCGAAGCCCAAGCTGGCTGCGTAGCGTGGTACCCCGGTAGACCACCCCGCCGATCTCCATGGTGTCCACCCCGCCGCCTTTGGTGTAGGTGACGGGGCCGAACCAATCCGCCGGATCTCCGGATAAATCGGCCCCCAGCAGTTGAGCAAAAGACGCGGCGGAGAATAGCTCGCTGTCTGTGTTGTGTACTGCATGTTCTTCCCCAGGGCTGTCCGTAGCCTGCAAATAGGGAACCTCGGCGCCCCAGACCGCTACGGCATCTTCCGTACTGCCTCCAGAGCAGGAAAAATAGGTGGCGTCGATCAACTGATCACCATAGGTCAACACCAGGCCGTCTGTCTGCTCCACGGCTTTTCGTACCTTGTCCAGCGCGTCTTGGGGGCCGTCTGCCGCCAGATAATCCTCTGCTGATTTGTACCCTTGGCAGCATCCTGGGTTGGTGCAGATCTGTTTACCCGGGTGCTTATTGCTGGTCTCCATGCGCTTGAGTGCATAGGTCCTTGCTACAATTGCCTGGGCTTTTAGCGCTTCCAGCTCAAAACTAGCTGGCATTTCCGCGAGCACAACCCCTGTTAAATAGGTTTGCATGTCCAACTGCACAGCATCGCTATCATCCAACAAGACCGAAACCTTTGTCTGTTGGTCTGTGGAGGATAATTCCGCCGGCGTGGATTCCGGAGCCTGGGTAATTTCCGGCTCTGGCGTCTGAAATGTCTCTGGACCGTTGGTCCATACCGCCCAAGCTACCGCCAGAGCGGGAAGTCCCAGTCCCAGCACTGCCGCGAACCCGAGTTGTTTCCAAATTTGTTTCAAATGATCCCCCTCCTTCTGTTTTATTGTATCTAGCTATTTTCAAATAATCGCCCGGATTCAGGCGAAGAATTTGCCGTTTTCGTCGCAGTTCTTGACAGCATTCCCCATTGGAAGTATAATAATCCCCATCGATATTGCATGAAACGAGGTGCTCTAAATGAA
>CAOJND010000118.1 GCA_948439445.1 uncultured Eubacteriales bacterium
CCGGCTTTACGATAGACTATGCCATTTCGTAAAGCTGGGTTTTCACAAGTTTTCTATAGGCGTATGTAAATGACGCGCAGTCGTTATAGCCCGGTCATGGCGGCCAGCACATCCACTTCCATCTGTTGAATGCTCTTTTTTTGATTTAATCCGGTCTCAATGTCAATTGCAGAGTACATCCCATCGTGGGTGCAAACAATACAGTTTTTCTGTCCTTTTACCAACAGATCCACAGCCAGGTACCCCATCTTGGTGGCATTCACGCGATCCCGGCCAGTGGGGGAACCGCCCCGCTGAATATGACCCAGAACCGTCACCCGGGGATCCAAGTCAATGGCCTCTTTGATTTGCGCGGCGATCTGTGCTGCGGAACCGGCGCCTTCGGCAACCACAATCATATAATGGGTGAATCCATTGAGGCGGGCTTGCCGGATTTTTTCAATCACGTCCCGATCAAAATCAATCTCCTCTTCGGGCACCAAAACGGCGGTTGCGCCAACCGCCAATCCCACATACATGGCAAGATATCCGGCGTTACGGCCCATTACCTCCACCACAGAGCAGCGCTCATGGGATTGCATGGTGTCCCGAAGCTTATCAATACACTCAATCGCTGTATTGGCGGCGGTATCAAATCCAATGCAGTAGTTTGTACAGCTAATATCGTTGTCAATGGTGCCGGGAATACCGACCACGTTAATACCATATTTGGACAGTGCCAAAGCGCCCCGGAAGGTGCCATCTCCGCCAATGGCCACAATGCTATCCAGGCCCAGGAATTTGCAGGTGGACACCGCTTTGCGCTGGCCTTCCTCTGTCATAAATTCTTTGCTGCGGGCGGTGTATAGGATGGTGCCACCCCGGTCTATGATATGCCCTACACTTCGCTCATCCAGCCGGATGATATCGCCAGAAATCAGTCCGTTCCAACCCCGGCGAATGCCATAACACTCGATATTATGATACAGAGCAGTCCGAACAACTGCCCGCACGCAGGCGTTCATACCGGGGGCGTCGCCGCCGCTGGTCAGAACACCAATCCGCTTCACATGCATATTGATTCCTCCTGTTTCAACACGAAAATGTGGCTGACAGATTACAATGATCATTTTATGTCAGATTTGGGCAAAAGTAAAGGGTTAATTTTCAATCCACTTGACTTGGGACCTGTTTCCAAATGATTTGAATCCATCTTGCTTTCATTGTTTTAAAACAAATGTACGAAAATTATTGACTTCTTTGGAAAACTCAGATATAATAGACATTCGTAGGGGGTGTGGTTATGAAACTACTTCATATGTCGGATTTGCACCTGGGCAAACGGGTAAACGGATTTTCCATGCTGGAGGATCAGAAGGAGGTTCTCCAACAGATTGTGGATATAGCCAAGCAGGAGCGGCCGGATGCGGTGCTCATTGCTGGAGACGTGTATGACAAGCCTGTGCCGCCGGCAGAGGCGGTGACGCTGTTCGACTGGTTTTTGCAAAGGCTCTCTGAACTGCATACCGCGGTATGTGTGATCAGCGGCAACCACGACAGCCCTGAGCGATTATCCTTTGCGTCGGCGCTGCTCTGCAACACGGGAATCTATCTTTCACCGGTCTATCAGGGCCAGGTGGAGCCAATTTCCATAACCGACGCCGATGGAACGGTGGATTTGTATTTGCTGCCGTTTCTGAAACCCGCGACAGTGCGCCCCTTTTTTCCAGACGCGGCGCTGGAAACCTATACCGACGCGTTACGCTGCGCCATTGAACAGATGCCGTTGTGCCCGGACCACCGGAATGTTCTGGTAACACATCAGTTTGTCACAGGCGCCCAGCGCTGTGAGTCGGAAAGCATTCAGGTGGGCGGAACCGATAATGTGGATAGCAGCGTGTTTGACGGGTTCGACTATGTGGCCTTGGGTCATCTCCACGGCCCGCAGAATGTGGGAAGCGAGGGCATTCGATACTGCGGAAGCCCGCTGAAGTATTCCTTTTCTGAGGTAAATCAGCAAAAATCCGTGACTATTGTGGAGCTTGGACCAAAGGGAAGCCGGACGGTGCGCACTGTGGGGCTGACGCCGGTGCGGGATCTGGTCTGTATCCGAGGCACTTATTTGGAGCTGACGGACTTGCAGTTTTATCAGACACGAGACCGAGAGGCTTATTATCATATTACGCTGACCGACGAACAGGATATTCCCCAGGCGTTGGGCCGGCTGAAAACGGTCTATCCCAACCTAATGCGCTTGGAATATGACAATGCCCGTACCCGGAGCAAAACTGCTTTAGAACGGGTTGACGCTGTAGAACAGTTGACGCCCAAAGAGCTGTTTGGCCTTTTTTACATGCAGCAAAACGGAAGCCCTATGACCCAGGAGCAGGAAACATATATAGAACGGTTGATCGAAACAATTTGGGGGGAAGCGCTATGAGACCCATGCAACTGACGATGTCTGCCTTTGGGCCATATGCCGGGCGAATTACCCTGGATTTGGACCGGCTGGGGGAGAGTGGACTTTATCTGATCTCTGGGGATACCGGCGCCGGGAAAACTACCATTTTTGACGCCATTGTCTACGCGCTTTACGGAGAGGCAAGCGGCGAGAGCCGGCAAAGCCAAATGTTTCGCAGCAAATACGCTACGGAAGATACGCCAACCTTTGTGGAGCTGACCTTCCTTTGTCATGGAAAGACCTACTCTGTACGTAGAAGCCCGGAGTATACCCGCCCTGCCCGCAAAGGAGGCGGGGTTACCACCCAACGGGCGGAGGCAATTCTGACCATGCCGGATGGAAGAACCATTACCAGAGTGAAAGAGGTGACGGCTAACATCCAGGACATCCTTGGTGTGGACCGGAATCAGTTTGGTCAGGTGGCTATGCTTGCCCAGGGAGAGTTTTTAAAGCTCCTTCAGGCCACGACAGAGCAGCGGACGGATATTTTCCGGAAGATATTTAACACCGTGCCCTATCAAAGGCTGCAAGAGCAGCTTTTGCGGGATGTGGCCGCGTTGAACCAGAATTGTCAGACGCTATGCCAGGCCATGGAGCAGGCGATTTCTGGAGCAGTCTGTCCGGAACTGTCCGAGCGGACGGATGCATTGGCAAGGGCAAAGTCTGGTAAATTGCCCAGAGCGGAAATCCTTACCCTGCTGGAAGATCTATTAGCGGGGGATACCGCGGCGCAGAATGCGTTGCGAGGGCAACAGGAAGTATTGTCCGAACAGGCGGAGGCAATTTTGCGCAGAATTACAACGGCGCAGGACGTGAAGAACCGGCGCGCGGCGCTGCTTGCCAGACAGCGAGAATACAGTGCCCTTGCGATGGATTTGGTCCAGGCTGAACAGCGCTATGCCCAGGCCAAAAGCCGGGAGCCGGAGGCAAAGAGATTGCAGCAGCGGCAGATTGCTCTGGAACAGCAGCTTTCCCAGTACCAGCATTTGGAGCTGCTACGAAGGCAGGCGACCCAGCGGCGGCAGGCGCTGAAGCAAATGACAACGAAAGCTTCCATTTTATCCCAACAGGAAAAAACGTTGACGGGGCAATTGGAAGAGTTAATGTCCCAGGCGGAACGGTTTAGCGGGGCGGCTGCCCGGGAACAGCAGTGGAAAAATATGGAGGACCAATGCAAGCAGGAGCAGTTGTGCTGCCAGACCTTGGCACAGGACTTTGGCGCGTTGACGCAATTGGAGCGGGATCTGCAACGAAGTAAACAGGACTATCTTCGAGATTCTCAGACCGCACAGCTTTTGCAAGCACAATATGACCAAAAAAACCGGGCTTTTCTGGACGCGCAGGCGGGGGTTCTAGCCAGTCAGCTTGTAGAAGGTGTACCCTGTCCGGTCTGCGGCTCTCTTTACCACCCGGCGCCTGCAGCCCCGTCTATGGAAGCACCTAGCGAGGCTCAATTGGATCGCCTAGGCAAACAGGCGGCTGCCGCCAAGCGGCAGGCGGAGGCCAGCAGCCGGGAGGCAGGGGTCCTTTTGGGGAAGACGCAAAGTCAACGCACCAAGCTGCAAGAGGCGGCCCGGCAGTGGCTGCCCGACGGGGACTTGGCCAAGCTGTCGGAGCTTCTGACGGCAAAAAATCAAAGCGTCACAGTCCAGCTCAAACAGATCCAGACATCTTTACAGCAGGCGCGAAAAGAGCAGCAGCAGCTAATTACCATCCAAAAGCAACTGCCAGTGCTGCAACAGCGTGCCCAAGAGCTGCGTGATTGCTTGCAGCAGTTGGGACAGGAGCAGGCGAAATGCGACGCTCAGGCCCAAAGCCTGGAGCAGCAATGCAGCCAGTTGCGTTCTGGCCTGGAATTTGACGATCAAGCCCAGGCCCAACAGCAGATTGCCACATGGAAAAAGGATCAAGCGGCGATTGAGAACCAGGAAAACGATGCCCGACAGGTGCTTTTGTCCTTACAGCACCGCCAGGCGCAGTTAAAAGGAAATCTAGAGACATTGCAGACGCAGTTGGCGCAGGCGCCCCAGGAGGATCTGGAATCCATGCTGGAGCAGCAGTCCGCCATGAAGCGGATGCAGCGACAGCAGGCAGAGCAGATGAACCAGTTGATTTTGCGTCTTGGCCGGAATCGGACAGCGCTGGAGACGTTTCGCGGCTGTATGACACAGTTGGAGCAGCAGGAACAGCGTCTGAGCTGGATGCAAGCGCTTTGCGCCACGGCAAACGGAAGATTGACGGGAAAACGGAAGATTTATCTGGAGACATACATTCAGACCACCTATTTTGACCGCATTCTAGCCAGGGCCAATGTCCGCCTCATGGGCATGTCTGGCGGACAGTACGAGCTATGCCGCCAGACGGAAGGGGCGGACAGCCGAAGTCAAAGCGGCCTGGAATTGGACGTGATCGACCATTATAACGGTTCAACCAGAAGTGTCAAAACGCTGTCTGGTGGAGAATCCTTCCAAGCGTCTCTGTCCCTGGCGTTGGGACTGTCGGATGAGATTCAGTCCTATGCCGGTGGGGTTCAGCTGGACAGCATGTTTGTAGACGAGGGTTTTGGATCTTTGGACGATGAGGCATTGCGGCAGGCGATGGATGTTTTGCAAAGCCTGAGTCAGGGACAGCGGCTGATCGGTATCATCTCCCATGTGTCGGAGCTGAAAGAGCAAATCGACCGGCAAATTTTGGTGACCAAGGCGCAATCCGGCGGAAGCACTGCCCGCTTGGTGGGTGTTTCTATGGATACGCGCCGGGCTGAAAAGCAACTGGACCGATAATTTTTATAGCCATTGCATATTCTTTGTTCTGGGGCATAGGTTGTACCACAGGGGAGGGAAATCCATGAGCTATCGGGTGGAATATC
>CAOJND010000119.1 GCA_948439445.1 uncultured Eubacteriales bacterium
TTCTTATTTGCAATGGTCTTCTTGGGACCCTTGCGGGTACGGGCGTTGGTCTTCGTCCGCTGGCCATGCACAGGCAACCCACGACGATGCCGGACGCCCCGATAGCAACCAATTTCCGTCAGCCGTTTGATGTTCATCGCAGTCTCACGGCGCAGGTCACCTTCGATGGTATAGTGATGCTCGATCACCTCACGCAGGGAAGCCTCTTGCGCTTCCGTCAGGTCCTTTACCCGAATGTTGCCATCAATGCCAGTCTTCTCCAGGATTTCCCGGGAGCGGCTCAGTCCAATGCCAAAAATATAGGTCAAACCAATTTCAATCCGCTTATCGCGGGGCAGGTCAATACCAGAAATACGTGCCATGTCCTCTTAGCACCTCCTATTAGCCTTGTCTCTGCTTGTGTTTGGGATTTTCGCAAATTACCATAACGCGACCCTTGCGCTTGATGATCTTACACTTTTCGCACATGGGTTTAACGGACGGTCTTACCTTCATACTGTTTAACCTCCATATGAGAACAATGTCTCTTTGATTACTTGCTTCTCCAAGTGATCCGACCTTGGGTCAAATCATACGGAGACATTTGAACGGTTACTTTGTCACCGGGCAAGATCTTGATATAGTTCATCCTGAGCTTGCCGGAAATATGTGCCAGAATGGTGTGACCGTTGCCAATGTCAACGGTAAACATTGCATTCGGCAGCGCATCTACAACGATGCCCTCAATGTCGATTACGTCGTCTTTTGCCAAGTTAAAACCTCCCTTGGTTTTGACAATCCAACTCCCGGCGTTGGAACGCCAGGTCTTTTCGTAATTCGCTGTTGAGCACTTTGTCGCCGGACTGTAGCTTTCCAGCAACTCTGGTCTCAGAGCGAAGGACTTTACGCACGTGCTTCTGCTTTTTCAGCTTCGGTCGTTCCACGGGTCGATCCTTCCCATTCGCCAGATGCAGATATTCTCCGTCCGTCCCAACCACGTAGAACAGCTCGCCTGCATCTCGGCCAGAAGTGGAAATCACTAAGTCCGATAAGGTTATATCAGGTTTGTCTGGATCCATGTCAAAGTCCTTCGTAGACGGTGAGTATTTCCGGCTCGCCGTCGGTGATGAGTACAGTATTTTCATAGTGGGCCGCCAGTGCTCCGTCTGCCGTTACCGTGGTCCAACGGTCCGGCAGCACCTTAACTTCATAGGTGCCTGCCGTTACCATCGGTTCCACCGCAATGGTCATGCCCGGTAGCAATCTGGGCCCGCGACCGGGCGCACCGAAATTCGGTACTTCCGGTTCCTCATGGAGCTGTGCGCCAACGCCGTGACCTACGAAAGAACGCACAATTCCAAAACCGTTAGACTCCACATACGTCTGGATGGCGTGGGAGATGTCGGACACACGATGTCCATGGGTCGCAAAGCGAATCCCTTCAAAAAAGCTTCGCTTTGTGACGTCAATCAGCTTTTTTGCCTCTGTGCTAATTGCACCACAGGCAAATGTGGCTGCGCAATCGCCGTGAAATCCCTGATAGTTCGCGCCCACATCAATCGATACGATGTCTCCCTCCCGCAGGACATAGTCCCCAGGAATGCCGTGAATTACTGTTTCATTCACAGAAATGCAGACGCTAGCTGGATAGCCGTTGTAATGCAGGAACGACGGTTTGGCGTCCTGCCCCACAATAAAATCGTGGACAGCCTTGTTAATTTGCTTGGTCGATACGCCAGGTCTTACCATATCCCCTGCTAAGGCACGGGCTGCCGCGGTAATTTTACAGGCCTGGCGCATCAGCACAAGCTCATGCTCACTTTTGATTGCAATCATACAGTCGCCCCAATTGCCTGGAGAATATCCCGATTGGCATGCTCAATGCTCTGGTTCGCCTCTACCAAGCGAAGCTTACCAAGCTTGGCGTAGAAGTCCTTCAAAACCTCGGTCTCAGCATGATACACCGCCAGGCGCTTGCGCACCGTCTCCGGCGTATCATCCTTTCGGGTCATCAGAGCCTCTCCGCACAAATCGCAAATGCCCTCGGTTTTCGGAGCATTGGCCACAATATGATAGCTGGCTCCGCACTTAGAGCAAACCCGCCGGCCTGTCATCCGGCCTTCAATCACACTGTCGTCAATCTCCAAAGAAACTACATGGTCAATCCGAATTCCCTTTGCCTGAAGCGCCTCAGCCTGGGACAGGGTGCGGGGCACCCCGTCCAGGATAAAGCCTGCGGCACAATCCGGCTGGGCCACCCGTTCCGCAACGATGGCAAGAATCACATCGTCAGGAACGAGAAGGCCGTTATCCATGTAATGCTTTGCTTGTTTTCCAACCTCGGTACCATTTCTCATGGCTTCCCGAAGCATATTCCCGGTAGAAATGGCAGGAATGCCCAACCGCTTCGTGAGAAGTTCAGCTTGGGTTCCCTTTCCGGCGCCGGGTGCACCCAGGAGAATTAGATTCATCCGGATTCCCTCCAGATTAGTCCAGGAAACCCTTGTAGTGACGCATCAGCATCTGGGCCTCCAGTTGCTGCACGATCTCCAGGGCAACGCCGACCACAATGATGACGGAGGTTCCGCCAATGGCCAGGGACTGGACAGAGGGCAGCAGATTACCGGCAATGATGGGCAGCAGAGCCACGATGGCCAGATAAACCGCACCAAAGACCATGATTCTGTTGATCACCCTCTGAATAAAATCGGCGGTAGGCTTGCCGGGGCGGAAGCCAGGAATAAAGCCGCCGTTCTTCTTCAGATTATTGGAAATCTCCACCGGATCATACTGTACTGCGGCATAGAACCAGCTGAAGAAGAAGATCAACGCAAAGTAAAGAATCGCATAGAACCAGCTATGGGAATCGAAAGCGTTAATCAGCATCTGCACAAACCCATTGGAGGATGTTCCGCTGGGATTGGTAAATGCAAAAATTGTAGCAGGCAGAGATGCCACAGATTGGGCAAAAATCACAGGCATAACACCGGACATGCTCACCTTGATGGGCAGGTTGGTGTTCTGGCCGCCATAGATCTTCCGGCCAACTACGCGCTTGGCATACTGAATGGGGATCCGGCGCTCCGCGTCATTGATAAACACAATGAACAGAACCACGGCGATGATGCCAACAAGAACGATCAAAACATGCCACCAGGTCATACTCAACATGGTGTTGACGTTGGCAGGGAAACGGGAAATAATGTTCACCAACAGGATTACAGAGATACCGTTACCAATGCCGAACTGGGTGATCTGTTCGCCCATCCACATGGTCAAAGCAGAACCGGCGGTGAACGCCAGGATAATCACAATTGCGGGCAGGAAGCCGGTCTCGGTGATGATACTCATGCCATAGCTGGCACTGTAGTTGTTGAGCATGGTGTAGTAAGCCCAGCCCATGAGAAGGCCCAGACCCACTGTGGTATAGCGGGTAATCCGCTCGATCTTCTTTTTACCAGCCTCGCCTTCCTCTTTGGCCATCCGCTCCAATGCAGGAATTGCAATGGTCAGCAGCTGGATGATGATGGAGGCGTTAATGTAGGGCTGGATGGACAACGCAAGTACGGTGGCCTGGGAGAAGGCGGAACCGGACATGGCGTTGTACAAGCCCAAAATGGTATTGGACAGGGTGCTATTGAAATAAGCCGCCAGGGTCGCAACATCAATATAGGGAACCGTGATCACATTCACAGCCCGGTAGATCAGAAGCATAGTCGCTGTAAAGAGCAGCTTCATGCGCAATTCCGGAATTTTCCAGGCGTTTCGAAGTGTCTTAAACACTTATACCACCTCGGCCTTTCCGCCTGCCTTCTCGATTTTCTCTTTGGCAGACCCAGAGAAAGCTGCAGCCTTTACCGTTAACTTCTTAGTCAGGTTGCCGTTGGCCAGCACCTTCAAACCATAGGGGCAATCGGAGATAATGCCCTTCTCGATCAGGGCGGCAGCATCCACCACCGCGCCATTTTGGAATCCGTTGAGCACCGCAACATTGATTGCGGTCAGAGGCTTTGCAAAAATATTGTTAAAGCCGCGCTTCGGAACACGACGGGCCAAAGGCATCTGGCCGCCTTCAAATCCAATCCGGACCTTTCCGCCGGAGCGAGCCTTCTGGCCCTTGTGACCACGCCCACCGGTCTTACCGTTGCCGGTACCGGGGCCGCGGCCCTTCCGCTTACCTACCTGAGTAGAGCCCGCGACAGGAGCAAGTTCAGAGAGCTTCATCCTCGTCTCCTCCTTATTTAACTTCAGTGACCTGAAGCAGATAGCCAATCTTAGCAATCTTACCCCGGGTCTGGGTGTTGTCCGGCTGGATCGAAACCTGACCAATCTTACGCAGGCCAAGGGACTCCGCCGTGGCGATATGCTTTTGCAGGCGGCCATTCAGACTCTTAACCAGCTTGATTTTTAAGTTTGCCATGTTAATTGCCCTCCTTAACCGACAATTTCTTCTACGCTTTTCCCGCGAACCGCCGCAACTTCCTCAGCCGTACGCAGAGACTTTAGGCCGACCATCGTCGCCTTTACCACGTTCTGGGGGTTGTTGGAGCGCAGGCACTTTGCGCAGATATTCTTGATTCCCACAGCCTCCATCACCGCACGCACAGCGCCGCCAGCAATCACGCCGGTGCCGTCGGGAGCGGGCTTCAGCAGAACTGTGCCGGCGCCAAAAATGCCGACCACATCGTGGGGAATGGTAGAGCCAACCAGAGAAACCTTCATCATGTTCTTCTTCGCATCGGCAATGCCCTTCAAAATCGCCTCAGAAACTTCAGAGGCCTTGCCCAGACCATAGCCAACGGTACCCTTGCCATCGCCAACGACAACTAGAGCGGAGAACTTCATGACACGGCCGCCCTTCACGGTCTTGCTGACCCGGTTGAGATAGACGACCTTCTCAATCAATTCGGACTCATTGTTAGAAGCCTTTGTATAAGCCATTTCTATTCCTCCTCCACACTTAGAACTGAAGTCCGCCTTCACGGGCTCCGTCCGCCAGAGCAGCAACACGACCATGGTATACATAGCCGCCCCGGTCAAATACAACCGCGTTGATGCCCTTTGCCTTTGCCCGCTTCGCCAGAACTACGCCAACCTTCTTAGCGGCTTCGCAGTTACCGGCAGCGCCCTCAAAATCCTTTTCCAGCGTATTGGCAGAAACCAGAGTCACGCCGTTCACATCGTCGATAATTTGCGCATAAATATTCGCATTGCTACGAAATACGTTCAGACGGGGACACTCAGGTGTGCCGGAAATCTTGCCGCGCACACGGACATGCCGCTTCTGACGCATTGCGTTTTTGTCAATTTTCT
>CAOJND010000120.1 GCA_948439445.1 uncultured Eubacteriales bacterium
TACCCGTGGAGTAATAGATGCCTCCTGCTCTTGCGCCAGCTCCACCTGGCCAAGTAAATGTGGCTCCTGCTGGGTCAGATCCAACAGCTTGGCCCGGTGAAGGCCTGTCACAAGTACGCGCAGATTCTCTCCTTGGCTACGAAGCACCTGTTTCACCCGAACCACAGTTCCAATAGAATACAGATCCTTTAGACCCGGATCGTCTACCAACACACTTTTTTGTGGCACCACCAGCAGAATTTGATCCTGCTTCATAGCGGCCTCTAAAGCACTGGCGGATTTGACGCGGCCTACGTCAAAGTGGATGGTCTGGGCGGGAAAAACCGCCAGTCCCCGCAACGGAAGCACAGGCATATGGTCAGAAATATAAATCTCACTCATGGGAAGACTCCCTTTCTCGTCGTAATATATAAAGAAGGGGGCACTTGCTACCCCCTTCTCATTAAGTCCATTTGCCGCAGTCCAAACGCCTTATTGCAAAGCGGGCCGTAAATGATCCGGATCCCGTAGAACAAGTGGTTCCTCTCCATTGACACTGGCGGGGGTGATAACCACCTTCCGGATGGTCAGATCCGAGGGTATGGAGAACATGATGTTGGTCATAACGCCCTCCATCACGGCACGAAGTCCCCTGGCACCAATTTGACGGTCCAGCGCTTTTTGCGCAATGGCATCCAACGCCTCTGGCTGGATTTCTAACTCCACGTGGTCCATTTCCAGTAGCTTTTGGTACTGCCGGGTCAGGGCGTTCTTCGGCTCTGTCAGGATTCGGATGAGATCTTCCTTTTTCAAGCTTTCCAGTGATGTAATCACCGGAAGCCTGCCAACCAACTCAGGAATAATGCCAAACTTCAGTAAATCATGGGGCTGTACCTGGGAAAAAAGCTTCCCAACGTCCCGATTTTTTCGGCTCTCCACAGTAGAATCAAAGCCGATTGCGCTGTGATCCACCCGGCTTTCAATAATCTTATCCAGACCGTCAAAAGCGCCGCCGCAGATAAACAAAATGTTCTTTGTGTTAATCTGCACCAGCTCCTGCTGAGGATGCTTTCGGCCGCCCTGGGGCGGAACGCCAGCCACGGTGCCCTCCAGAATTTTCAGCAACGCCTGCTGCACACCTTCACCGGATACATCCCGTGTGATGGAGGTGTTTTCGCTCTTGCGAGCAATTTTGTCCATCTCGTCGATATAAATGATCCCGTATTCCGCTTTGGCCACATCAAAATCCGCCGCCTGGAGCAACCGCAGTAGAATATTTTCCACATCATCGCCCACATAGCCCGCTTCCGTCAGCGTGGTAGCGTCTGCGATGGCAAACGGAACATTTAGAATCTTTGCCAGAGTTTGGGCAAACAGGGTCTTGCCACATCCGGTCGGGCCAATCAGCAAAATATTGCTCTTCTGAAGCTCCACATCAGAGTCCGTTCCGAAGTAAATCCGCTTGTAGTGGTTATACACCGCCACAGCCAGAGAAATCTTCGCCCTCTCCTGGCCCACAATATAGCTGTCCATGAAGGCCTTCATCTCCATGGGGGAAGGGAGCTTTTCCGGCTTCGCAGGCGCTTTTAATTCATCAAGCTCCAATTCATCGTGCAGCAGTTCACTGCACGCAAACACGCAGTCGCTGCAAATATAGACGCCTGGGCCGGCAATCAACCGTTCAACCTGGGTTTCCCGCTTTCCGCAGAAAGAACAGCGGATTGCCTGCTCGTCTTTTCTTGCCATTAACCGGGTACCTACCTTTCCTTGGGGAATTAATGGTGATAGATCACCCGATCCACCAGGCCAAAGGCCTTTGCCTCTTCTGCGGTCATAAAGTTGTCCCGCTCACAAGCAGCGGTGACCTCCTCCACAGACCGGCCGGTATTTTCCGCCAGAATCGCGTTCATCCGCTCCTTGATGGTCTGCAACCGCTTCATGTGGATGGCCATGTCTGTAATCTGTCCCTGGGTACCGGCGGAGGGCTGGTGGATCATAATCTCCGCGTTGGGCAGAGCCAACCGTTTTCCTTTTGTTCCGGAGGACAGCAAAAACGCCCCCATAGATGCCGCCAGGCCCACGCAGATGGTCGCAATGTCACATTTGATGTAGCGCATGGTGTCAAAAATCGCCATACCCGCAGTCACACTGCCACCGGGACTGTTGATATAAAACTGAATATCCTTGTCCGGATCCTGGGCTTCCAGGTAGAGCATCTGCGCCACAACCAGGCTGGCTGTGGTATCATTGACCTCTTCGGACAGGAAAATAATCCGATCGTTTAACAGACGAGAAAAAATATCATAGCTGCGTTCACCGCGGCTGGTCTGCTCAACAACGTAGGGTACCAAACTCATGAATCAAGTCTCCTTTCAGGGTTTGGAACATTCTAACCATTCTTTGCCAGGATTATTCCTCACTCTGCGTCGCAGGCTCGTCCGTCTGTGTAGGCTCGGCAGCAGCCTTCGGCGCCACAGGGATTGCAGAAGCGGCAATCAGCTTGCTGGCCTTTTGGGTTTCCAGGCCGTTTCTAACTTCAGATACCGGCGCCAGCTCTTTCACCTTGGCCAGCTCCAGGTGATAGGTCTCGGCCAGGATTACATACTCGTCCTCTATTTCCTCATCTGAAACGGTAAGGCCTTCCTCTTCCACGATCTTGGCCAGCATCACATTGATTTTTGCCTGCTTCTCCGCCACAGGACGGAAAGCGTTGCGCATGGTGTTGACATCGCCACCCATCATCTTGGCATACTGCTCCAAAGAATAGCCGCCC
Source organism: uncultured Eubacteriales bacterium (assembly GCA_948439445.1). GTDB lineage: Bacteria > Bacillota > Clostridia > Oscillospirales > Oscillospiraceae > Faecousia. The sequence continues at coordinate 2,753 of CAOJND010000120.1, forward strand.
ATCTGCAATTGATATGCAAAATTCTGCATATGGTCATCCAACGCCTGCTGAACCAATGCATTGGGTAGATCTACAGCAGTATTCTCGGCAGCCTTGGCCACAGCGGCTTCTTCAAAGGCGTCATCAATCTTCTTCTGCTGATCCTCCAAAAGTTTGGCATGAATGTCCGCTTTCAGCGCTTCCAGCGTATCAAATTCGGATACATCCTTGGCAAACTCATCGTCCTGGGCAGGCACCATGATCTTCGTAACCTTGTTCACCTTCACATGAAACACCACCGGCTTACCGGCAAGCTCCGCATGATAGTCCTCCGGGAAGGTGATATCGATGTCCTTTTCCTCACCGGCGGACATACCGACGATCTGCTCTTCAAAACCGGGGACAAAGCTCTTAGAGCCAAGCTTCAGGGAATAGTCCGTTCCCTTGCCGCCCTCAAAGCTTACACCATTGTCAAAGCCTTCAAAGTCGATTACCACCGTATCGTCCATCTGTGCAGGACGCTCCACGGTCTCGGTAACCGCCACATTCTGGGCCATTTTGTCCAGTTCTCCCTGTACCTGCGCATCGGTAACAGAAGCTTCGGCCTTTTCTACCTCCAGACCCTTGTATTGGCCCAAGGTAACCTCAGGATACAACTCGGTGGTCAGGGTAACCGTGACCGAGCCGTCGTCGCCAATCTGCATGTCGGTCAGGCTGGGCTGGCCAACCGCGGGCAACTGCTGATCCGAAACAGCAAACTGGTAAATCTGCGGAAAAATTTCCTCCAGGCCGTCCTCATAAAAGATATGGGCGCCATACATCGCCTCGATCATCTTCTGGGGTGCCTTTCCCTTCCGGAAACCAGGCAGCTGAATGCTCTTACGAGACTTCAAATAGGCCTTTTTGGTTGCAGTGGCCATAAGCTCTTTTTCAATTTCCACCACAATGGTGGCCTTATTGCTCTGCTTTTCCATACTCTTGACGTTCATGATTCTGTTTCCTCCTAAAAATGAGCCGTTTTTGGCTTTTCAAAATATGTGAAACACAGCCGTAGTATTTTATCAAATAAAAACCTTATTGTCCACACTTTTCCAAAAAAAACTTATAAAATAACTGTGACCGGGCGGAATCCCACAAAATCGGCGGACACCAGGCGATAGTTCACCCCGTTCCATAGTCCCTCAATGGCCAATTTGTGACTATCTCCGTGCAGATGCCCATAGTAACAGCTCCGTACTTGATAATCCGACAGCATTTCCAAAATTTCCGGGCATGAATAGCCCCGGTACCTAGGTGGGTAGTGCAAAAAGACCAGCTTTTCCCGATTCCCCGCTGCTTTTAAAGAGGTCTCCAGGCGAATTAACTCCCTGCGGAATACCTTTTCATCATGCTGTCCGCTTTTCTCCTCCTCAAAAAACCAGCCCCTGGTGCCGCAAATGGCCCAGTCCTCATAAAAATAGCAGTTGTTATTCAGAATCCACTGATTCTGAAACTGGTTTTCTTCGCAGAATTTGTAAAACTTTGCAGCTGTACTCCACCAATAGTCGTGGTTACCTTTGAGAATAATTTTTCTGCCGGGAATCGCGTCGATCCAGGCAAAATCCGCCTGGGCGCCGGACAAATCCAAAGCCCAGGACAGGTCACCCAGCAAAACGGTGGTGTCCTCCGGGCCAATGCCAGCCATTCCCTGGCGCAGCTTGTCCATATATCCCACCCAGGCACCGCCAAAAATATCCATGGGCTTGGGGGCCCCCAGACATAGGTGCAGATCTCCAATTGCGTACAGTGCCATAGCCTTCTCCTGTTTATTTTAAATTCAGCCGTTCCCGCAGCTCCGCATTGGAGATGCCCATGGCCCCACATACCGTGTCCGCGCAGCAAATCGGACTTTCCTCTGTCAAAAGCAGCGCTGTCCGCCCACTGCCTCCGGTCGCTCTATAGTCCAGCAGCCCAGCATATGCCAGGGCCGAATAGGGACTGAGTAGATAGGTGCTACCGGTATATACCGAGGCAATCACCGACTCCACACGGCGGTCGCTGATCACAGCGGTGTACATCGCTTGGTGCAGCACGTCCGCCTGCTCTTGCTTCAGGCTATAAACTTCGCCGGTACGATAGGCCTCTCCAAACCGCTGGGCCTCCCCGCTCCCCAAGCAATCATAAATCAGTCGTTCCAGGTCGGGCGGACAGGCACAATCACCTTTCGGGGTATTTGTTTTTTCGGCCAAAACATTGGTTTTCATTTCTCCCCGATGGGTTAGCTCCCACAGGCCGCCATTGACATTGCAGCCGACAATGATCCGGCCAATGGGAAGGCCCATTTTTTTAGCGTAGTAGGCGGCCATCGGGGTTGTAAAATCGCCCATACTGACCGACAAATCCATAGGCCAGTCCCAATCCATGGACCTCTGCTGGAGCAATTGCCCAAAAATCCCAAAGATCACGCCCACACCCACAGCGATCCGCGCCCAGGCTGGGGGCAGCGCCGCCTGATACTGGGTGCCCCGCATTCGGCTGGTCAGATTCCGGACCATACGGGAAACGCTCCAATCCG
>CAOJND010000121.1 GCA_948439445.1 uncultured Eubacteriales bacterium
TATTGTGGATTTGGCCAACTTCCTGAATACCATGGGCGCACATATCTCCGGTGCTGGCACCAACACGGTGAAAATTCGGGGTGTCTCCTCCCTGCATGGTTCTACATATGCCATCATTCCCGATCAAATTGAGGCCGGAACCTATATGGCTGCCGCCGTCGCCACCGGTGGCAATGTCCTGGTGAAAAACGTGATCCCCAAGCATATGGACTGCATTGCAACCAAGCTGCGGGAGATGGGCGCAGCGATTACGGAGTATGACGATGCCATCCGGGTGAAGGCCCAGGGGCGGCTGCGCCGGGCAACGGTGAAAACCATGCCCTATCCCGGCTTCCCCACGGATATGCAAGCCCAGATCTGTGTATGCATGGGGCTGGCCGACGGGGTTAGCCGGATTACGGAGAGCGTGTATGAGACCCGATTTTTTGGCTATTGCTCCGAATTGGAAGCCATGGGCGCGAATATTCAAATAACCGGTAAAACCGCCGTGATCACGGGAACCGAGCAGCTTCATAGCGCGGTGGTGCATGCCCATGATCTGCGGGCTGGGGCGGCGTTGGTGATCGCGGGACTGGCGGCACAAGGGACCACGACGGTGGAGGATATCCACTATGTGGAGCGGGGCTATGAGAATCTGATTGAGAAAATGACCAGTTTAGGCGCCCAAATTCGCCGGGTGGAAAACTAGAGGATCTTCGATTGCCGAAAGCGGCTGAAAATGTGGATTGGGGAGAGGCTGCGCATTGGGCAACCTCTCCCATTTGTTTTAACATAGCAGGAAAATACAGAAGATTTTTGAATGAGTCGGGAGGCGCTGGTATGGCAGAATATGAAATGGTGCGGGAAATTCAAAATCTGTGCCGGAATAATCAAATGCGGGACGTTTTTTTCGAGGAAGTGGAGACTGAGGACCCCATAGCCTACGTCCGAAGCCTACTGCGGGGAAAGCAAGTGGAGCTCTCCACCCAGACCCGCCCGGACGGATCGATTACGGTGTTCGCCAATTGCGACGGTTTGACCCAGAAATTTGTGTTTACGCCCATCTAGGGGAAAAGAAAAAGCATTTTCCAGAAAAAATGGGTTGAATTTGGAACGCTGATATGATACGATATCCTTGTATCGGTATGGGCGTAGTGCGCCCAAAAGATTCAGACAGATTAAAAAATGTAATTTTTAGGAGGTAAGAAACAAATGAATGTTGCAGAAATTATGAATCAGCGCAGCACCTTCTCTTTCGAGGTGTTCCCCCCGAAGACCGACGTGGGTATGGAGAAGCTGTGCGGTGAGGGCGGCGTTTTGGAGAAACTGTACACCCTGAATCCTGATTACATTTCCTGCACCTACGGCGCCGGCGGCACCAACGTGGGCAAGAACCTGGAAGTTCTGAAGAAGATCAAAGACGACGGCAAGTGCACGCCTGTAACCCACTTTACCTGCGTGGCCAATACCAAAGAAGGCATCCGGGATCAGCTCCAGACCTACCTAGACAACGGCATTGATCACATGCTGGCCCTGCGCGGTGACATTCCCTTTGGCTGGACCGGCACCAACGGCGACCTGCACTATGCCACCGAGCTGGTGAAGTTCGTGCGTCAGGAGTTTGGCAACCAGTTTACCGTAGCCGTGGCCGGTTCTCCCGAAGGCCATATCGCCTGCCGGAGCCTGGAGGCTGATATCTCCTTCCTGAAGCAGAAGCAGGACGAGGGCGCTGATTACATCATGACCCAGCTGTGCTGGGATATGGATCAGTTCCGTTACTGGATGGACGCCATCCGCGCCGCCGGCGTTACCATGCCTGTGGATGTGGGTATCATGCCGGTTCTGGACGCCGCCGCCACCATCAATATGGCACTGTCCCGCAACGGCTGCGTCATGTCCCGGGCCCTGTGCGAGCTTATCTCCAAGTACTGGATCTTCCCGAATCCCTTCGCGCCCAATGAATCCGAAGAGTCCATCGCCTCCAAGAAGGCGGCCTTTAAGGAAGCCGGTATTGAGTATACCATCAAGTTGATCGATGAGTACCGGGTCTGCGGCATCGACGGCATCCACCTGTATGCCCTGAACAAGTACGACGATGTGGCGCGGATTGTAAAGGAATCCGGCATTGTTGACCTGATCTGATTTACATCGCACCGGCCAACCTATGCAGGGGTTGGCCTGTGCAAAACTTTGTTGCAATAAGGAGCGTTTTTCAATGGGTACACCTCATACCATCGCAGTGGCCGGTAAGGGCGGCGTGGGCAAGACCACAACCTGCGGCATGATCATTGATTATCTGTGCAAAAAGCGGCAGGGACCTGTGCTGGTCGTAGATGCGGACGCCAACAGCAATCTCAACGAGGTGCTGGGCGTGGAGGTTGAGACCAGCCTTGGGCAGATCCGAGAGGAGATGGCACAGGCCGAGCTTCGCGGGGACGTGATCCCCACCGGAATGACCAAGGCGGATTACGCCGAATTTAAATTCAACTCCGCTCTGATTGAAGAGGACGATTTCGATATGCTTGTCATGGGCCGCACCCAGGGCAAGGGCTGCTACTGCTATGTCAACGGCGTTTTGAAAACCCAGGTGGACAAGTACGCCAAAAATTATCGGTATCTGGTCATGGACAATGAGGCGGGGTTGGAGCATGTGGCCCGTGGGACATTGCCCCATGTGGACACCATGCTTCTGATTTCCGATTGCTCCCGTAGAGGGGTTCAGGCGGTGGCCCGGATCGCACAGATGATCCAGGAAATGGCGCTGAATCCTGGCGAAATGGGTCTGATTATCAACCGGGCTCCTGGTGGGACGCTGGATGACGGAGTCCGCCAGGAGATTGACAAGCATGGTCTAAAGCTTCTTGGGGTTCTGCCCCAGGATGAGGCGGTTTACCGTTGCGATTGCGCGGGAGAGCCGTCAGCCAAGCTGCCGGATACCAACCCGGTCAAGACCGCCCTGCGGGAGATTATGCAGGGACTGAAGCTATAACACACCAAGCTGATTAAACAAAATTCACAAGGGGGATATTTACTATGTCTTTCGTTCCCAAGAAGCAGGCATTCAGCGCGCACATCAACGCTGTAACCCTGGGCACCGGTGACAAAGCAACCGTCATCGGCGGCCAGAATGTACTGCCCTTCTATACCTTTGACGCGCCCATTGAGCACGCGCCAAAGATCGGCGTGGAGATCTCCGATCTGGCCGCGCAGTGGACCTGCGCCGGTATCCGGGATTTTTACGACGGCTGTACCACCATGGCGGAGTATGCTAAGAAGGCGGAAACCATGGAAGGCGCTGATTTCCTGGCGCTGCACTTTGAGTCTGCCGATCCCAACGGTGTAAATCGTTCCGTGGAGGAATGCGTGGCTGATGCCAAAGCCGTGGCCGAGGTTACCAGTCTGCCCATTGTGATCATGGGCTGCAAAAATATTGAAAAGGATGGAGAGCTGTTCAGCAAGATTTCCGAGGCCCTCCAGGGCAAGAACATTCTGGTTCTGTCCGCCCGTTCCGAAGACTACAAGACAGTCGGCGCTTCCGTCGCCCTGGCCTATGGCCAGACGGTGGGCGCCGAGTCCGCTGATGACATCAACCTGGCTAAGCAGCTCAACATTATGCTCAAGGGCCTGACGGTTCCCGCCGAGTCCATCGTCATGAACGTGGGCACCGCCGCTGTGGGCTATGGCTATGAGTATGTGGCCTCCACCCTGGATCGGGTTCGCGCTGCCGCCCTGGCCCAGTCCGATGCCGATCTGCAAATGCCCATCATCGCGCCGGTCTCTCCCGACACCTGGGGCGTGAAGGAATCGGTTGCGTCCGAGGAGGACGCGCCTGAATGGGGCAGCCAGGAAGAGCGTGGCATCGACATGGAGATCGCCACCGCCGCCGCCGATTTGACCGGTGGCGCCGACGCCGTGATCCTGCGCCACCCCGCCGCTGTGGCCACCATCAAAAAGTTCATCACGGAACTTGTGTAATCGGGAAGGAGGATACATATAATGGCTTTGAAAGGTCTTGACATTTTTAAGCTGTCGCCCAAGAAAAACTGTAAAGAATGCGGCAGCCCCACCTGTATGGCATTTTGCATGAAGGTGGCACAGGGTGCTGTAAAGCTGGACAAGTGCCCCTACTTCTCCCCGGAGGCTGTAGCCCAGCTGTCCGAGGCCACCGCGCCCCCCATGAAAACCCTGACCGTGGGCAACGGTCTGAAGCTGGGCGGCGAAACCGTCCTGTTCCGGCACGAAAAGACCCTGGTTTCCAAGAATCTGTATGCCGTGCCTGTGTGCACCTGCATGGACGACGCCGCTGTGGATACCAAGCTGGCTGACATGCAGAAGGTGGACTATGAGCGCATTGGCGAGCGGATGTATGTGGAGTTCGTTCTGTGCGGCTACAAAGACGGCGGCGCAGACAAATATGTGGAGCTGGTCAAGAAGGCAATGGCCACCGGCCGGGCTTTGATTCTCAACTGCCAGGATGTGGACGTGGCCAAGGCAGCACTGGAAGTCTGCAAGGATGGCAAGCCCATCCTCAACGGCGCCACCCCCGCCAATTGGTCCGATATGAACGCCGTGGCCACCGCCGCCGGCGTGACCCTGGGCGTTTGGGCGGAGAATCTGTCCGATCTGTATGACACGGTGAAGAATCTGGAAGCCGCCGGCAACAAGAATCTGGTGTTGGATGTAACCGCTTCCACTGCCAAGGAGACTTTGGCCAACGCCGTCCTGGTGCGCCGGACTGCTCTGAAGGACGGGGATCGTTCCTTCGGCTATCCCTCCATTGTCAACGTGGCTAAGCTGGCCAAGGGTGATTCCCGGTTGCAGACCGCTTACGCCGCCATGTTCACAGAGAAGTACGGCTCCATCATTGTCATGGAGAACATGACCTACGCCGAGGCCCTGCCGCTGTACGGTCTGCGCCAGAATATCTTCACCGATCCGCAGAAGCCCATGAAGGTGGAATCCAAGGTCTATGCCCTCAATGGCGCCGACGAGAACAGCCCCTGCGCCCTGACGGTGGACTTTGCCCTGACCTACTTCCTGGTCTCTGGCGAGCTGGAGCGTTCCAACTGCCCGGTAAATCTGTTGATTACTGACGCCTCCGGTATGTCCGTCCTGACCGCCTGGGCTGCCGGCAAGTTCTCCGCCTCTACCATTAAGAAGTTCTTTGACGAGAACGACATTGAAAATAAGATCAAGTCCCGCACTCTGATCATTCCCGGCAAGGTTGCGGTGATGAAGGGCGAGATTCAGGAAAAGCTGC
>CAOJND010000122.1 GCA_948439445.1 uncultured Eubacteriales bacterium
GCAAGTCCTTTTCTGCCTTCTTTTGTTCATCCTCCGTAATCTCGGACTTCTTTTTCAGGGCTTTTACATAGTCCATGCCATCCCGGCGAATGTTGCGCATGGCTACCTTCGCCTCCTCGGCGTATTTTTTGACCTGCTTGGTCAGTTCCTTCCGGCGTTCCTCTGTCAACTGCGGGAACACCAGACGGATGACCCGCCCATCGTTCTGGGGATTGATTCCCAAATCCGAGGTCTGAATGGCTTTCTGAATGTTTTTCAGCAAGCTACCATCCCAGGGCTGAATCACCAACGTTCTGGCATCGGGCGTGGAGATGGTGGCCACACCGGCCAACTGGGTCTCCTGTCCATAGTATTCCACTGTAATGCGATCCAGAACTCGGGCGTTGGCACGACCGGCGCGAACCGCGCCAAAATTATCGTTTAACACATCCAAGGTCCGTTCCATCCGTCTGCTGAAATCATTAAAATCCACGCTCATTGTTCAGTCCTCCTTAACAATCGTTCCAATTTTTTCACCGCACACCACGCGGATAATGTTTTCTGGGTCCTTCAATGCAAAGCAAATCAGCGTCATATGGTTATCCATCGCAAGGGTCATCGCGGTGGTATCCGTGGCCTGTAAATGGCGGGCGAGAACTTCATCATAGGTCAAATCATCAAATTTCACCGCAGTGGGGTCCCGATTGGGATCCGCCGAATAGATCCCATCCACATTTTTTGCCATTAAAATCGCGTCCGCCTCGATCTCCACGCCCCGAAGCACAGCGCCGGTATCTGTAGAGAAATAGGGATTACCGGTTCCGCAGGCAAAAAACACCACTTTTCCCTCTTCTAAATACCGCACTGCCACATCTCTTGTGAAATACTCGGCAAACTTTGGCATCTCCACCGCAGACAGCACCCGGCTCTGTACGCCAAGCCGCTCCAACGCGTCGGAAACCGCAAGGCAGTTCATGACCGTGGCCAGCATCCCCATGGAGTCAGCATGGGAGCGCTGCATCTTGTCCGCTCCATCCTTCACACCACGCCAAAAGTTGCCGCCGCCGATCACCACACCCACCTGAACACCCATCTGCACACAGGTGCGAATTGCCTGGCAAACAGATTGAATCACCGTAAAATCCAACCCCCGATGGGCCTCCCCTGCAAGCGCCTCGCCGCTGACCTTCAATAAAACTCGCTTATACTTCACTCCCTGCACAGGAAACACTCCTTTCTATCTGGTACCATTTTAATATAAAAGCTAAGAATTGACAACCTTTAATTTTAAAATTTCATAATTTGTTTCACATCTTTTTCCTGGCCATCGGATCTACACGCCATCGATCGGACCGGCTGAGAAAAAAGTCCTGGATTTGCACGATCATTCCGGTTGATCTTCCAGAATTGCGCATACTAACATCAACAAAAAATGAGAGGGTGTTATATTGGCAACTCAAAAGTGTGGAAGCCACAGCTTCCAATTGTCCCAGCCGCCGTTTATCACCGGATGGGCAAGCGTCGCTGGAAAAAAAGAGTCCCAAGGGCCACTGGGCAAGGCCTTTGACAAAACCTCCAAAGATCCTTATTTCGGAGAAAAAACCTGGGAGCAGGCGGAAAAGCGCACCCAGGAGCTGGCTCTGGAAACCCTGCTGAAAAAAACGGGGCTAGCCATGTCGGAAGTAGATCTGGTGCTATCCGGCGATCTGCTTAATCAGTGCATTGGCTCTTCCTTTTCCCTGCGCAATACGGGCATTCCCCACCTTGGACTTTACGGCGCCTGTTCTACCATGGCAGAGAGTCTTCTAATGGCCTCCATGGTGGTGGGTGGTGGATTTGCCGATCGGGTGGTGGCTATGACCTCTTCCCACTTTGCCTCCTCTGAACGGCAATATCGATTCCCCCTTGGCTATGGGGGCCAGCGGACGCCCACCGCGCAGTGGACCGTCACCGGCAGCGGCGCGGCGCTGGTATGCGCAAAGGGGAAGGGGCCTCGCATTGAAAGCTGTACCGTGGGAACAGTTACAGATCTGGGTATCAAAGACGCCAATAACATGGGCGCCGCCATGGCTCCAGCCGCGCATGATACCATATGCGCCCATTTTCGGGATCTAGGCGCCAATCCGGATCAATACGACCGGATCATCACCGGAGATCTGGGGCAGTTTGGTAAAGAACTTTTGATTGAACTGTGCCAGCGGGACGGCGTTTCCATCGGAGGAAAGCTGGAGGACTGCGGCAGTCTGATCTTTGACAACACCAAACAGGATGTACACGCCGGCGGCTCCGGCTGCGGATGCAGCGCCGTCGTCCTATGTAGCGTCCTTTTGGAAAAGCTTCGAACAGGGCAGTGGAAAAAAATTCTATTTTGTGGGACTGGCGCATTATTGTCTCCCACCTCAACCCAGCAGGGCTTGCCCATTCCTGGGGTCTGTCACGCAGTTTGTATTACCAACGGAGGAATATAAGTATGGACTATGTCAAAGCGTTTCTTGTGGGTGGCGCCTTCTGCCTCATTGGTCAAATCCTCATCGATAAAACCAAGCTGACCCCGGCCAGGATCTTGGTCAGCTATGTGGTAATTGGCGTCATACTGGGCGCCATCGGAGTATACAAGCCTCTAGTGGAATTTGCCGGAGCCGGCGCTACAGTTCCATTAACCGGATTTGGCTATAACCTCGCCAAAGGGGTAAAAGAAGCTGTGCAGCAGGATGGATTTCTAGGCATTCTCACCGGTGGGCTAAAAGCCACCGCCGGAGGCATTACCGCAGCAGTTTGTAGCGGACTGCTGGCCAGCGTTTTATTTAAGCCAAAGGATAAGTCTTGACATTCTGGACAAACTATCTCTGCGGCAAAGCCGTAATTCAATTTTTGGAGGAATTATTATGAACCTCAATCAGAACAACAACCAGAACAACCAGAACAACCAGAATCAGAACCGCAACCAGAACAACAACCAGAATCAGAACAACAACCAGAACAATAACCAGAATAATAACCAGAATCAGAACAACAACCAGAACAACCAGAACCAGCGCTAAACAAAGCCCTGCTTTTGTGGCCCCGATCTATTGATCGGGGCCATCTGGCGTTTTGGAGCACCATCCGGTGGGGTATCCCGGTATAGCTGAAATATGGGTCATTACAGAAGATACAGCACGGTCATAGCATTTGCCCAGTAATTTTTTAAAAAACACTGTGATTTTGTCACAGAACTTTCCAGCAACTCCTGTTATAATAGCCTCATCAAAAAAATAAGGAGGCAAAAATATGTCTACCATCGAGATAACAAAGAACAATTTTAGCGAAGAGGTTCTGACTTCTCCGACGCCCGTCTTGCTCGATTTTTGGGCAAGTTGGTGCGGTCCCTGCCGGATGGTCGGCCCGATTGTAGAGGAAATCGCCGGGGAACGCCCTGATATCAAAGTCGGCAAAATCAACGTGGATGAGCAGCCGGAGCTTGCCAGGGAATTTCAAATTATGAGCATACCCACACTGATTGTGATCAAAGATGGAGCTGTCACAGACAAAGCCATTGGCTTTAGACCCAAGCAGCAGATTCTCGACATGTTTTAAATAGGTTTCATTCTACAACAGAACAAAAGCAGCCATTTGAAAAGGAGGACCGGCGATCGATGCAATATGTAATTTCCTTCCTGGAGGGAATTATCACCTTTATCTCTCCTTGTCTTTTGCCCATGCTTCCCATTTATATCTCCTATTTTGCGGGCGGCGGTGTGCGAAGCACCAAGAAAACACTTAGCTGCGCGATGGGCTTTGTTATGGGCTTTACCATCGTTTTTACGATCATGGGTTCCCTTGCCGGGACAGTCGGAAGTTTTTTGAAAACACATCAAACCGCCGTCAATCTAATTTCCGGTATTGTGGTAATTTTCTTCGGCTTGCATTTTCTAGGCGTTTTTCGTTTCAATCTGTTTCACGGCGTCCGAAACACCAGAAAAACCCAGGATTTGGGATTTTTCTCTGCCATGCTGTTTGGTATCATTTTCTCTCTGGGCTGGACGCCATGCGTTGGCGCGTTTCTTGGCTCTGCTCTGATGCTAGCATCTCAGCAGGGAAGCACCCTCACCGGAACGCTGATGCTGCTATCATACTCTCTCGGGTTAGGTATCCCCTTTCTTCTCAGCGCAGTGCTCATCGACAGATTTAAATCTACCTTTGATTGGATTAAGCGCAACTATCAAATCATCAACATCATTAGCGGGTGCTTTTTGGTGATAATTGGTATCCTAATGGCAACCGGAACATTAGAGCGGTTACTTGGCCTGCTCAGTTAAGGAGGCACTGTGAATAAAAATCGATCTCTGCTCATGATCCTATTGGCTCTCGCTTTGTTGGTATGCGGAGCCTATCTCCTCTATCATAAGCTCAGTCCAACTGCCGCCCCCGACCAACTCTCTACACAGGGAAGCGTCTCAACAGAGTCGGCCGAGCAAGAGGATCCCCAAGCGCCGAAAAAAGTGGTAGCTCCCGATTTTACGGTATATGATCTGGAGGGCAACGAAGTTCACTTGTCCGATTACCTGGGCAAACCTATTATCCTCAACTTCTGGGCCAGTTGGTGCGGTCCCTGCCAGAGTGAAATGCCGGACTTTAACGACGCCTATGGCACGTTTGGCCAGGACATTCAATTTCTCATGATCAATATGACCTCTGGCCGGGAAACGCTGGAAAGCGCCTCTGCATTTATCGAGGAACAAGGCTATACCTTCCCCGTGTTCTATGACACCGCGCAGGCAGCGGCGCAAACCTATGGGGTATACGCATTACCCGCCACGCTTTTCATCGATGCTGAGGGATATGCCGTTGCCCAGGCCACCGGTGCCATCAATCGAGAAACGTTGCAAGAAGGCATCGATATGATTTTACCCACATAAACACCAAGGGAGCCTGCAATCAGCAGGCTCCCATAGGCAAAGATAAGGTCAAAATAACCATATCAATCGTTCCTGCCACCGGTAACTGCCGGTGGCTCTTTTATCATGAACATTGTTCTTAACCGCCTAATCGCTTTGCAGCGCCTCCAGCTTTTCCCTACACACGATCTCCACAACACCCCGGCTCAGTTTTACAATCCCCTCGCTTTGAAAATAGCGAAGCATCCGCGTGACCACTTCCCGATGGGTCCCTAGGTGGTTGGCAATGGCTTCGTGGGTAAGCTTCAGGCATATCGTATTTTCAATGGAAGCCTCCTCTAGCAAAAAGGCAGCCACACGCTTATCCAAGCTTTT
>CAOJND010000123.1 GCA_948439445.1 uncultured Eubacteriales bacterium
GGTGGAGAATGGCGGTAGCGGCAGCGCTGTGTGCGTGCCAATTCTCTCCCAGGTACTCTCTGCCTGTAAGACAGTCATGGACGGGGAATAAATTGGAACACCTCCTGCATAAGCTGGTGCAGGGGGTGTTTTTATGTGCCGCAGGCAACTGGTGTTTGGATGGATTTTGCTGGCTCTGGGAATAGGGCTGCTGCTGGGCAACCTGCTCAGATCCCGCGTGATCCAGTGCTGCCTGGGAATCGGCTTGATTGTGGCGGGTTTTTGCCTACTGCGGAAAAAATAGATGGCATACCCTTGTCCAACTGCGAATATACTCTACCAACTATCATGGAAGAGGAGTGAAGTTGTTTGGAGCTGCAATTCGAAAAGTCTTCGGTCAGCTGCCTGGAGCAGATTGCCTGTGGGGTGCAGAATCAGGAGCAGACTCAGGAAATTCGGGTGAGCGAAGCGATGCCGGATGTGGGAAAGGTACTGGCGGTGTGGGGACAGCCAATCCTTCGAAGCAAAGAGTGGCGGAGCAATGGTATGCAGGTATCCGGAGGCGTTATGGCCTGGGTACTGTATGCGCCGGAGGATGGCTCAGAGCCGAGAAAGCTGGAGGCCTGGGTGCCATTCCAGGCAAAATGGGATTTTCCGGAGACGGATCAGGACGGTGTGATCCGGGTATGCTGCCGCCTGCGGTCCATGGACGCCAGAACGCTTACCGCTCGGAAGCTGATGCTGCGGGTAGGGATTGGCTTACAAGCAGAGGCCTTGGCGCCAAAGGAGCTGAATCTGTACACATCGGATCAGGCGCCAGAGGATGTACATCTGCTTCGCCGTACCTATCCCATGGAGCTGCCAAGAGAGGCGGGGGAGAAGGCTTTCCTTTTGGACGAGGATTTGACCATGCCGCCCTCTCTGCCGGCTATGGCGAAAATGATTTATTTCCAGGTGCAACCGGAAGTGGTGGACCAAAAAGTAATGGGCAGTAAAGCGGTGTTTCGGGGTAACGCCAGAGTGCATATTCTCTACCAGGGAGAGGATGGCCGGCTGAACACCTGGGATGTGGAGCAGCCCTTCTCGCAATTCACCGAGCTACAGGGAGAGTACAGCCCAGAGGCAAGTATTTCCACCGTGCTGGGTGTGACCAGCTTAGAGCTGGAGCCTGGCGAAAGCGGCGCGCTACGGCTGAAATGCGGGCTTTTGGCCCAGCATGTGGTCCGGGACCGCACAACTGCTGAATTGGTGGAGGATGCCTACAGCATCCGGCGGCCTGTGGAATTGCACTGGGAACCTCTCAACGGTCCCATGTGTTTGGACCGCCGGAAGGAAACCATTCACATGGAACAGACCCTTCCAGCGGAGAGCGACCGGCTGGTGGACCTGGCGGTTTTCTCCGAGTTTCCCAGGCAGATTTCCGAAGCAAATGGAATTCGCTTGGAACAGGCGGGGACGCTACAAGGGCTTTTCTATGATCAGGACGGGATTCTAAAGTCCTCTAACGCCCGCTGGGAGGGAAGCTTATCTCTGCCTGTAGCGGAAGACGCAACCCTATGTGCATGGCCTCAAGAGATTGGCATCCCGCAGACGATGGGAGGAAGCGGCGGTATCTTGGTGCGCGATGACCGGCCGGTGGAGCTGACTGTGACGGGAAGCCAGCCGATTCCCATGGTGACAGGCTTGGAGTTGGGAGAGGAACAGGAGTCCGATCCGGACCGGCCATCACTTGTGGTGCGCCGGGTTAGCGACTCCGACAGCCTTTGGAGTCTTGCAAAACGATGCGGCTCGTCGGTGGATGCGATCCGTCAGGCCAACCAATTACAAGGGGAACCGGCGCAGCAGCAGCTTTTGCTAATCCCCGTTTTATAGGACAAAATATGATAAAGCACAACCCGGAGGCCGCTTGATGCGGCTTCCGGGTTTTTGATATATAAGTGACTTTCCCGAAAATAATATAATTTTATTTTTGAAATTGCCCATCAAAAAGACAAATTATTCCATAGGAAATTTCCCCATTGACAAACCGACGCTTCTGTATTAAAATGTACAAGCAGACAGATGCGTTATTTCAGTTGGGAGGAAGCGTTATGTACGAAAAACTGGTGTCCTATGCTGCACGGCAGCTGGAGATCGATCCTTCCGAGATCAAGCCTGACACAACTTTTGAGGATTTGGGCATTGACTCTTTGGATATTGTTGAGATGATTATGGATCTGGAGTCTGAATTGGGTGTGGAACTGGATCTGGAGGATCAGAAGATTTCCTCTTTTGGGGAATTGGCCAGATTTATTGAATCCAGAATCAACTGATTTTTTTCAATCGAATAACCTTGTTACGGCAGACCGGCTTGTAACAAGGTCGCACTAGTCGGGGAGATAGCGGTGCCCTGTAGCCTGCAATCCGCTATAGCAGGGATGAATTCCCACACCCGAGCCTGTCCGAGTATCGTCTGGTCTACGTAAGTGGCGTTGAGGAATCGGTCTTGCGCAATGAGATCCCGTGAACCATGTCAGGTGGGGAACCAAGCAGCATTAAGCGGATTGTCTTGTGTGCCGCAGGGTTGCCGTTTCTGAGTCGGCTGCGTGGATTTCGGGTGTTCGGCTTGTTCAAATGTGGGTGTGCGATCTTGTTCTGAGCCGGTCTTTTTTCTTTGGAGGCCCTATATGTACCAGGCGTTGTATCGAAAATACCGGCCGCAGACGTTTGATGATGTCTCTGGCCAACAGGCGGTTACCCAAACGCTCAAAGCCCAGCTGATCAGCGGCCATCTCAGCCATGCTTATCTATTCACCGGTAGCCGGGGCACCGGCAAGACCAGCTGCGCCAAGATCTTGGCAAAGGCGGTGAACTGTACCAATTTGCAAGATGGCAATCCGTGTAACTGCTGCACGGCTTGCCGGGCAATCGACGCAGGCACTTGTATGGATGTGCTGGAAATTGACGCAGCTTCTAACAACGGCGTGGACAATGTGCGGGATTTGCGAGATGACGCAATCTATTCTCCCGCCCAGGTGAAAATGCGGGTGTATATCATTGACGAAGTGCACATGCTGTCCATCTCAGCGTTTAATGCGCTATTGAAGATTGTAGAAGAGCCGCCGGAGCATTTGCTATTTATTCTAGCTACCACGGAGCTGCACAAGGTCCCGGCTACGATTTTGTCCCGATGCCAACGGTTTTCCTTCCGGCGAATCAGTCAAGAGGCGATTTCTGCCCGGCTGCAATATGTGGCATATCAGGAGGGCATTGACTTAGAGGATTCCGCCGCCCAGCTTCTAGCCCGGCTGGCCGATGGCGGCATGCGGGATGGTCTGAGTCTACTGGACCAGTGCGCATCTGCTACCATGGGGGCGTTGACCGTGGAGCGGGTCAATGCCTGCCTGGGGTTGGCGGGGACTAGAAAATGCGGCGAACTGATGTCTTGCATTGCGGCCCACGATACCAAGTCCGCATTGGTATTGTTTGGGGCGTTGTATGCGGAGGGGAAGGATATTGGCGCGCTTTTGGACGAGCTTCTATGCTTGACAAGGGACCTTCTGGTGATGAAAACCGCACCCGAGGCGGGGATCTCCATGCTGTCCGGCGTGGCCTCCTATGGGGAGGTTCGGGACCTGGTCAAACGGTTTGCACCGGCGGAGTTGGTTCGAATGATGAATCTTATGCAACAGACTGTGGCGGGCTTTGTCCGAAGCGCTAGCCGCCGCAGCGATGCGGAGCTTTGTATCATCAATCTATGCCAGCCGGAGCTTCAGTTGGACACCCAGGCGTTGAACGCCCGGCTGACGCGGTTGGAAGATCAGCTTCGTTCTGGGAAAATTGCCATAGCAATAGAAACGGATCAACCGGCGGTACAGACAGATGAGACAGTACCATGGGAGGAACGCCCTCCCATGCCGGAAGAGGCAGATGCGCCGCCAGAGACGCCAGTCCCCGTCCAGGCCCCGGTGGGCTTTTGGGTAGATGTGGCTACCGCAGTCCGCAAAGAACTGCGGCCGCCGGTTTCCGGATTTTTTTCCCCGTCTGATCAGAGCCCAGTGCAGGGAGAGTTGCGGGGGAATGAGGTCTTGGTATTCTGCGCCAATGGCTTTACGCTGGATATGGTGAACAAACCGGAGGTGCTCCGCTTGGTGGCAGAAAAGGCTTCGGCAATCCTGGGGCGGCCGGTGCATGCCAGGGCGCTGGATCGGACGGAAAAGGCGGAAAGCGAGCCCCATATGGAGCAGTTGCTGGCATTTGGCAGAGCACATCCAGATCTGGTAAAGATCAAAGAAACTTAGGATAGGAGAGGTAACGATGGCAAAGGGTGGATTCCGGGGGATGCCCGGCGGTATGAATCAGGCGGCTATGATGAAGCAGGCCCAGAAAATGCAGCAGCAGATGATGCAGATGCAGGAGGAGATGGAGAATAAAACCTATTCCGCTTCCACAGGCGGCGGCATGGTGACCGCTTCTGTCAACGGTAAACATGAGGTGATTTCTCTGGAAATCAAGCCTGAGGCTGTGGATCCAGAGGATGTGGAAATGCTGCAAGATATGGTGATTGGCGCTGTGAACGAAGCCATGCGGGCAGCGGATACGGATTCGGCCAACAATATGTCAAAGCTGACGGGTGGCCTGAACCTGAGCGGCCTGTTCTAAGGAGATTGGCGATGCAGTTTTTTCCAGCGGCGCTGCAAAATCTGGCGGATCAATTCGCCCGGCTTCCGGGGATCGGCGGAAAGACCGCCCAACGGTTGGCATTCCATGTGCTGCGTCTGCCATTGGAAGAGGCGCAGGAGTTCGCGCAGGCAATTTTGGATGCCAAACAGACGATTCAATGTTGTCCGGTCTGCCAAAATCTAACCGACCAGCAGCTATGCCCCATCTGTGCCGACGATCAACGGGATCATGGCCTCATTTGTGTGGTCGCTGAGCCAAAAGATGTGATTGCCATGGAGCGCGCCAGAGAGTACAACGGCGTATATCATGTGCTGCATGGGGTCATTTCCCCTTTGGATCGGATTTCCCAGGATGATATTCGGATCAAAGAGCTGCTGACGCGGGTGGCGGCAGGACAGGTGCGGGAGGTCATTATGGCCACCAACCCGGACACGGAGGGAGAGGCTACGGCCATGTATATCTCCCGGCTGCTTCGGCCTATGGAGATCCGGGTTACCCGGCTTGCCTATGGGGTGCCGGTGGGTAGCCAACTGGAATATGCGGATGAGGTAACCCTGTCCCGGGCGCTAGAAGGCCGGCAAGAGATGT
>CAOJND010000124.1 GCA_948439445.1 uncultured Eubacteriales bacterium
TTTTTTCGTAGAACCTTCTTTGCTAAATACAACCTGTTTATAGATAATATCACAGATAATTAGATAGTTCAACTGTTTTTCTAAAACAGATGCTAAAAAGATACGTTTTATCAGAAGTTTTCTTCCCAATAGACTGTGTAGATATGGGCAGATGTTTACACAGGTCCACTTTCTTATCAGAAATTATCTTGCCTTTTTCCTATAATTTCAATGCTTTTGGGTTTTCGCTTCTGATAAAAATAGATTTCTGATTACCTACGTAGGCGGATGACGTTCACCCTGTTACGCGCGTAGTTCATCTATTCTTAATATCAGCCACTCAAAATGCAGATGAGGGCAATAGTCAAAATAGGAACTAATGTTCCCCCCCAGCAACTGCAAAAAAGAGTGTCTCCGCATCTGAACGCTGGCAAGGTAGACAAAGGCCAGTACAATAACAGCAGGAATCGCCGCCCAATAGATTCCAAGCCAAACAGGAAAAAGGACGGCCGCACACGCTCCTGCGGCATGACCGCTGAGTTTAATGTGACAGAGTAAGTTCATCGCCAGCAAAATGATACTGGAAAACAGGTATGTCCAGCCAATTAAACGGAGCTCATTTGAAACCGGCAGAACCATATTAACAGCACATTCACATAGATAGCCTAGAAACGCAAACAGCATGGCAAGCTGCCGCTGTCCTTCTCGTCCTTGATCTCTGTATTTGGGGATATATTTTTGCAGCGGATACGCCATGATCGGAAAAATCGTCAAAAACAAAATCGAGTATATGAAATGGAAAACCGATTGAAATACTTCCGCCCGGCCAAAGTGGATCACAAACAGCGTTATACAAGCCAGAACTGGGGCTAATGTGACCTTGCGGATTACCTGGGCAAACCTGTTTTTCCTCATGCCACAATCCTCCTGCTTCTTGCTATTGCAAATGCGTTTGAATAATATTGTTTGCTTTGTTTTAATTGGTACAATTCCACCGCATACACCGCTCCATCCATTTCATTCGGCTGTAATAAATAATAAATACGATCGACGGCACGATCCATGTGACAGGATATGCCCATGCCAGCAGCCGGATCGACGGGGCAAGCGGAAATATCAGCAGTGCCCACCCGCTCCGCAAAACGCAGGTGCAGATGCAGGTGATTACCATGGGCCGCAGGGCCTCTCCCGCTCCCCGGATCGTACCGGATAATATCTCCACAAAGGCAAATGTAAAGTAGAACGGACCCCTTACGCGCAAAACCTCCAGGCCAATGGAGATCACGGACGGATCGTCGTTGAAAAATCGCAAAAGCGGCTCTGCAAATAGCAGAAACAGGCCGCTGAGTAACAATATGGTGCAGGTAGTCATTCCAAGACAGACTTTGGTTCCCCGACGCACACGGTCATAGCGTCCTGCTCCAAAGTTCTGCCCGGCAAAAGTCGTGATGGAAACCCCAAACGCGCTCATCACCATCCAGAGAAGCCCGTCAATTTTCAGAACAGCCGTCCAGGCCGCTACCGCATCTGTGCCGAAGGAATTGACGGCGGACTGTACGACCAGATGGGAAAATGAATATAGGACAGACTGCATTCCGGCTGGCAGTCCAATGCGGATAATTTGTCTCAGGATGCCACCGGCAGAGCGGAGGTTTTCTGTCCGTATTTGAATGGGAAATCTCCTATGCAGACGCAGCAGGATCACCACGGCGCTGATGACCTGCGACAATACAGTCGCAAGTGCTACACCAAATACGCCCATGTGCAGAATCAAAACGAACCATAAATCCAGCAGAATATTGACCCCGCAGCATAAGATCAACACATACAGCGGCGTTCGGGAGTCCCCCAGCGCACGGAGAATGCCAGTCCCCATATTGTAGAGCAGACAGGCTACAAGCCCCGCATAGTACACATTCAAATAGATAAGGGCATCCTCTGCAACATCCTCCGGCGTATCCAGCCAGATCAGGGAGGACCGCGCTGACAGCAGCCCCGCCAGCATCAGAGCTACGCCGCCTACCACCGCAAGCAAAACGGAAACCTGGATGGCTTTTGACACGGTTTTTTGGTCCTTTGCGCCGAAGAATTGCGCGATCACAACACCCGCGCCGGAGGACAGACCCACAAAGAATCCCACCAGAAGCTCGGTAATCCGGCCCGCCATTCCCACAGCACCCAATGCCGCCTTGCTGACGAACCGGCCCACGATGATGGCATCCACAGTGTTATAGAGCTGCTGAAAAAATGTTCCAATCAAAATTGGGAAGAAGAACAGAAGAAGCTGCTTCCAGATCGTTCCCTCAACAATGCCGTTTGTCTGCGCGTCGATTTTCAATCCGCTCACCCCCTTCGGTTAAAAGAATAGATTTGTTCTTGAAATAGCATAAAAAACCAACGAGATCTGCCAGTCCCCAGCCAATCGGGATCGACCACCAGATTCCGGCCACGCCGATTTCCGGTATGGCAGAGAGAATATAGGACAGCATAACCCGTGTGCCAAGGGAGATAACCGTCAGTATCACAGAAATCGCCGGTTTTCCGATGGCCCGATAAAGCCCATAGAGTAAAAATAGGCATCCAATTCCGCAGTAGAACGGCCCAACTGTATGCAGATACCGGATTCCCTCCGCAACAATCACCGTTTCCTCCGGATCAATAAAAATCAAAATCAATGGTTTTGCCAGGAACCAGAGTATTAGGGAAATCAATACGCAGTAGCCCGCAGATGTTAAGACGCCGTACCGAAACCCTTGCCGGACACGCTCTGTTCGCTTTGCTCCCATATTCTGCGCGATAAAAGTAGAGAATGCGTTCCCGTACTCCTGCACCGGCATATAGGCAAAAGCGTCAATTTTCACGCCTGCCGCAAACGCCGCCATGACCGCCGTTCCGAAACTGTTCACTAAACCCTGCACCATCAAAATGCCAAGGTTCATGACGGACTGCTGCATACAGGTCAGGAGCGAGTAGCTGGCGATCTCTCCCAGACTGGACTTTTTGATTTTGAAGCGCCGGAACGTCCGCCGCACTTTCGCGTCCTTCACAAATGTGTAAATTCCGATGCCAAAGCCCGATATGTATTGTGCGATAATGGTTGCGATAGCGGCTCCAGCAGTCCCCAAAGGGTATACTGCGACCAGGACAATGTCCAGCACGATATTTACCGCCGTAGCGACGCCTAAAAACACCAGAGGCACGATGGAATTGCCTAACGCTTTCAGATAGGCCCCGAAGAAATTATAGAGGGCAATCGCCGGGATGCCCCAAAACACTAGCAAAAGGTATTCCCTCGTAATATCTACAATTTCCTCCGGAATGTTCATCCACTGTATAATCGCATCTACCCCCAGCAAAGAACCGCCTGTGAGGACAGCCGCAATAACACACGACAGCAGAAAAGCGGAACAAATGCCCCGCTCCAGCCGTTCTTCCTCCTGCCCGCCAAAACAAATGGAGAACACGACACCGCTGCCCATGCACAGGCCAAGGAGTACCGAAGTCAAAAAGGTCATCAGCGCAAAGGCCGATCCCACCGCCGCCAGCGCGCCGGAGCCGATATAGTGTCCCACTACCCAGGTGTCCACGATGTTATAGCCCTGCTGCAGCAGGTTTCCCAGGATCATCGGCAGGGCAAACAGGCACATGGTTGAGAAGACAGAGCCTATCGTCAAATCTTTCCGCCCCATATGGATTACTCCTCCTTGTCCAACACCTCGGCAACGGTCATGATCTCTATCACACTTCCGTCCGGCAGTTCCTTTGCCCCGATGGCCATTCTTACCGGCAGAGCGGCGCTGCCATACAGCGTTTGGATCAACTCCGTGGCCCCGTCGACAGCATTTGGGTAATCTCCGCAGCCGTCTGCGCAGCGGACAAAGGCAATCATTTGAACAAACTGTTTCACCCGATCTAAATCGCCCAATTCCTGTTTCAAGGCGGTCAATGTCTTTAAAATGCTGCTCACGGCTCCTTGGCGAGCATCCTCCATGGTCAAATCTGCACCTAGGATACCTTTTGTCTCCGATGTGCGTCCCGCTACATAGACCAGATTTCCGATTCGTTTTGTCAAAACATATACGTTCCCCGGTGTGGAGAACGGCGGCAGTTCAAGCCCTAATTCCCGCAGTTTTTCTTCAACTTCCATGTTCTATCCTCACATTCCTTACAGTTTTTTCTCTCGGCGATTACCGGAATAGTTCCCGTCAACACACTGACCAGCAAGCAAAAACCCTTTCTGTTCGTAGTAGCGGTTCAGTTTCTCGTTGGATAGCGCACAGTCCAAACGGAGACAGGCTTTGTGGTTTTTGACCGCAAGCTCCTGGATTTTCTGGAGCATCATGCCGCCAACGCCGCGCTCCGCTTCATCGGCCACGAAGTTGTGGATGTAATACGCAGACAGAGGAGCCGCGTCTTTCCACCGGCTGTCCTGTTCCAAAAGGACCACCGCGCCCACCACCCGCTGGTCTGCTTTTCGTTTCAGCACATGGAGCGTACCGCGCCACATTTCCCGGACGTAGTAATCCTTGGGATAGGCTTTCCAGTAGTCTGTAACATTCCACTGCCGAATGCCCTTTTCATCCATCCAACGGATGCGCTGGTCGATCAGTTTGTAAATTTGCCCCAGCGCAGCTTCGTCAGCCAACTCAAAGAGATACTCCATCTCTATCACTCCATTATTGACGCCATGCCGTTGAACCACACCCGCTGTTCAAAAGGCTTTTTCGCCTTCGCCCGTGTCACCTCATCGGCGGCAGCGCCTACCGGCAGCAGGCAGACCAGAGAAACGCTGTCAGGAGCGTTCAGAAGTTCTGCGATCTGCTTCGCACATGGCCGGATATTACCCTCATACCAACAGCTTTCATAGCCGAGGGCCTTGATTGCCAGCAGCATAATTTCAACAGCGGCGGCGTAATCCTGCACGTGATAGTAATGCTGGTCAACACCGGCAATCTGTCTTGTAAACACCGCAATGAAAGCTGGCGCGGTTTTACAGGACGGGTTGGGAAACAGCGTCTTGATCTCCTCCAGCAGAGCCGGATCATCGACCGCGACAAAGGACGCGGTCTGCCGGTTGCAGCCGGAGGGCGCGGCGGTGCCCGCCCTCATGATGGTTATTAAATCCTCTCTTGGTATGCTTTGATTTTTGAAGCTGCCCCTGTAGCTTGTACGGCTGAAAATTGTATCCAGCGTTTGCGAAAGCGGCATTTT
>CAOJND010000125.1 GCA_948439445.1 uncultured Eubacteriales bacterium
TTTTTCGCCTAAATGAAAAGCCCCAAATAAAACAGCCCTGGAGATTGTAAATGTTACGATCTTCAGGGCTGTTTTTCAAATCCAGACGATTATCGGACGCGGGGCAGAAGCTGCCGCTCCAAAACCATACAAAACTGTTCCAGTTGTTCCCGCTCCGTCTCCCGGCTTATGGAGACCCGGAAGGAGCTGTCGATCACCTCCGGTCGCAGGCCCATGGCGGTAAGCACATGACTTCTGTGACCCTTGGCGCAGGCGGAGCCGGCGGAGACACAGATCCCAGCATCCTGCAGGATGTTGATGGTGCTCTGGGTGGGAATGCCCGGAATCGACAGATTTAGAATATGGGGCGCCGCATGGCATCCGTTGACGACTACCCCAGGCAGTCGCGCCATATGACCAGCCAATTCCTCCAGTAACGCTTTTTCCCGCGCCGTATCCTCCCGAAAGCTGGTGGCACCCGCGGTGCAGGCGGCGGCAAATCCAAAAATCGCCGGGGTGGCCTCCGTGCCGCTGCGCAGTCCCCCCTCCTGTCCTCCGCCCAGCAGCAGCGGTGGAAAAGAACGGAGCCTGGGACTGATGTACAGCGCCCCCGCGCCTTTGGGGCCGTGAATTTTGTGGGAGGACACGCTGATCAAATCCGCGCCCAGGGTTTTGGCCTGAAACGGCACCTTCAGAAATCCCTGTACCGCGTCGGTGTGAAACAAAGCGTTGGGGCAAACCCGGTGGGTCAGCTTCGCCATCTGAGAAATGGGCATAACCGCCCCGGTTTCATTGTTCACCAGCATCACCGAGACAAGAATCGTATCCGGCCGCAGAGCTGCCTTCAACGCTTCCAGATCCACCTGTCCCATGGCGTCGGGCTGAAGATAGGTCACCGCAAAGCCCTGGGCCTCCAGTTCTTTCATGGCATTTAAAACCGCGTGATGCTCCACCGCTGTGGTCACAATATGCTTTCCCCGCTTGCCCATCCGCCGGGCAGTGCCAAACACCGCCCAATTGTCCGCCTCTGTGCCCCCGGAGGTAAAAAATACCCGATCGTTTTCCGCTCCAAGCGCTGCCTCTACTTGGCGGCGGGCCGTCCGCAGTTGTCTGGCAGCGTCGATACCAAACTGGTACAGTCCGCTGGGATTTCCCCAGTTCTCCGTCAACGCCTGGGTCATAGCCGCAACCGCCTCAGGACATGGCCGGGTGGTGGCGGAATTGTCCAAATAAATCATAAAATCTCACTTTCCTACGCAAAACCGCTGAAAAATCCGGTCTGTAATATCCTTGCGAACGGTATTTCCCGTAACCTCTCCAATCTGCTCCATGGCCGATTCCACGTCAAGCAGCACTGCATCCGGGGTGACGCCCAGGCGCAGGCCCTCCTGGGCGGCCCGCAACGCGTTCAGCGCCCGCTCGATGGCATCCTTCTGCCGCAAATTAGTCAAAATCGAGCCGTCGTAGGGGTGTTCTCCTCCAAATTGCGCCGCAACCGCCTGGGATAGCTGCTCTAAGCCGATACCGTCTCTGGCACTGATGGAAAATACGCGGGAAAAGGAAAGCTCGGACGGCTCCACCGCCTGGCCAAGATCCATTTTATTGAGCAGCACAATCACATTGGCTTCCGAACAAGCCGTCATCAGCTCCCGATCCTCCCGCTCCAGAGGCCGGGAACCGTCCAGCACCAGCAGCACCAAATCCGCCTGGTGTAGCGCGTCATAGGCGCGGGTCACACCCATTTGTTCCACCGGATCCTGGGTTTGCCGAATGCCGGCGGTGTCCAGCAGCCGCAGGCGGACGGAGCCAAGCAAGACCGATTCCCCTACAGTATCCCGGGTGGTACCGGCAATGTCCGTCACAATGGCGCGATCATAGCCCACCAGCGCGTTGAGCAGACTGGATTTTCCCACGTTGGGCCTGCCCACAATGGCGGCGGAAATACCATTTTTTAAAATCTGCCCCTGTGTACAGGTACACAACAGCCGCTCTAAGATTCTGGCATCCTCCTCCAATGTCGAAGCGTAGGCGCTCAGCCGGAACGCGTCGATATCCTCGTCCGGATAATCCAGCACCGCATGAAAATGGCTGCATAGATCTGTTAGATTGTCGTAAACCGGCGCAAGCCTACGCCGAAGCGTACCGCCCACCTGACCGGCGGCATTGGCCGCAGCGTCGGCGGTCTCCGCCTCGATCAAGTCAATCACAGCCTCCGCCTGGGTCAGATCCATCCGGCCGTTTAAAAATGCCCGCCGGGTAAACTCTCCCCGCTGGGCGGGACGCGCGCCGTTTTGATACAGCGCCTCCAACCCGGCAGCCAACACCGCCGGAGAACCATGGCAATGAAACTCCACTGTATCCTCGCCGGTATAGCTGTTTGGACCCCGGGTATACACCGCCAGGCACTGGTCAATACATCTGCCCTGGCGGTCGTGAAGCGTGCCAAAAATCAGCTTCCGGTTAGGGGCCTGGGAAAGGGCTGCTCCATTGCGGCAGGTAAACACCTTTTCCCCCACCTGCGCGCAACCGGCGCCGGACAGCCGGAGAATGCCAATGGCGCTGACCTGACTCCCGGTAGAGATTGCGGCAATCACATCCGACATAGAGATCCCTCCTAATAATTACATGGAATATATATGATAACATGGAAAAGTCTTTTTTCCATTCCGCGCGGATAAATGGGTACGCTAGCTTCCACGGGCCGCCGGTGGCAACTGCACATGAAACACAGTATGCCCCTGATCGGACGACGCCCAGATCTTTCCATGGTGCTGGGTCACAATCTCGTTGGCAATTGACAGCCCCAAACCAAAACCGGAAGTCTCCCCACGGGATGCGTCCACCCGGTAGAAGCGGTCAAAAATACGGGGCAAAGATTCCGCCGGAATGGCCGCGCCGTGATTTTCTACGGTAAGGTGGATGGAATTGCCGCCTTCGCGTCGCATCGCCACCAGAACCGTACTGCCAGGCGCGCTGTATTTACAGGCATTGTCCAGCAGAATATGGAACAGCTCCGACAGCTTTTCCGAATCGCCTACCCCATTGCAATCGGGCGCAATTTGGCAATCGAGCTGCCGCCCGGCATCGAAAAAAAGCGGCTCAAACGACGCGGCGCAGCAGGTCAGCAGATAGCTCAAGTCCACCGCCGCAAAGGGCTTGCACAGAATCAGTTCGTCGTTGGCATCGGCGCGGGCCAGGGTAAGCAGCTTTTGCGTCAGGTCCTTCATCCGCAGCAACTCAAGCTTCGCGATCTCCAATCGTCGCTGATTCTTTTTGCTCTGGTCCATTTCCGCTGTGCCCAAGGCCATATCCACATTGGAAAGGGCCACCGTCAGAGGCGTTTTCAGCTCATGGGAAGCGTCCGCCACAAACTGACGCTGCTTCATCCATGCCTGCTCCACCGGGCGTACCATCCAACGGGAAAGGACGATGCTGACAATCAGAAACCCGAGAAAAGCGGCGCTTCCAGCAATCACAGAGCTGATCGTCTGGGTCCGCAAAGACGCCTTTTCTCCATAGGTATCCGCAAATGCATAGCGCATCCCGCCGGGACCAAAGGGCCGGCACAAAAAACGAAGATTCCGTTGGGGGAGCTGGCCCATTTCCATGCCGGTATCCCTTGCTTCCTGGACGGCAGTTGCAATTTCCCCAACTGTGACAAAGGGGAGCTGGTTCACCAGCACCCGCATTCGCCCAAACGGATCCACCTCCACCACGATCACCGGCATTGTCCCCTGGGCGCGGTTGCCTTCCAGCATGGCGGAGTGAAGCGTGGCAAGGCTGGTCTGCCGGTAGTGGGCGGCACTGGATAGATACAGGGCAATGAGCAGCACACAGAGAAAAGCCGTTACCACGCCCATGAACACTAGCACAAATTTTCGCCGGAGCTTTTGAATCATTTTCCTTCCTCCAGCCGGTAGCCCACATTCCGCTGCACACACAGGCTGACCGTAGAGCGCAAAAGCGTCAGCTTTTTCCGTAGAAAAGAGATATACGCCTCCACGTTGTTGTCCACCGCCCCGGATTCAAACCCCCACACCTTGGTCAGCAGCGTCTCCTTGGGCAGATATTGCCCGGTATTGAGCAACAACAATCGCATGATCTCCGTCTCCTTCGCGTTGAGCGTCAGCGTAGCCGCTCCGCATTGCAGCGTGCAGGCCGCCGGGGTTAACTGCAAATCTCCAAAGCCAAGCGTCTCCGGCAGAATTTCCTGCCGGCGGCGGGTGATCGCGGCAAGGCACGCCAACAGCTCCGCGTTTTCAAAGGGCTTGGTCAGATAGTAGTCCGCCCCCTGCCGGAGTCCGTAAACCCGGTCTTGCAGCTCCCCTTTGGCCGTCAACAGCAAAACCGGCGTAAAATTCTGTTCCGCCCGCAGAGCGCGCAGAACCGCAAAGCCATCGCGCTTGGGCAGCATGACGTCCAGCACAATGGCGTCGTAAATGCCAGAGCGCGCGTTGTCCAGACCGCAGTCCCCATCATAGGACACATCCACAATATAGTGCGCCTGGGTCAGAATATCCACAAGCGTTTCCGCAAGGAGTCTCTCATCCTCCACAATCAAAATCCGCATGACACACCACCTAAATTTTTTCTGCCAAAAAAGAATTTTTGAATCCGCTCTAAATTACAGCTTGGTTTCAGCTTCATTCACTATACTTTATTTATTCTAACACAAAAGGAGGGATTTTGCTATGCCATTTCGACACGAATGGAAGCATCTGTTAAATTTTTCAGATGTCTGGGAAATGCGCAGCCGCTTGCGGCTTCTCATGCGGATTGATCCATATGCCGGAGCCGACGGAACCTATGAAATTAGAAGCTTGTATTTTGACACACCGGACGACAAGGCCCTGAGAGAAAAGCTGGACGGCGTGGACCAGCGGGAAAAGTTTCGCATCCGGTACTACAATGGCGACACAACCCAGATCCATCTGGAAAAGAAGTGGAAACGCAACGGCCTATGCAGCAAGCAATCCACATCCCTGCAACCTATGGAGGCACAGGCCATTGTGGACGGGGATCTGGATTGGATGCGCCATGCCAAAGACCGTCCCCTATTGACAGAGCTATACGCAAAAATGCGTACCCAAGCGCTACGGCCAAAAACCATCGTAGATTACACCCGAGAGCCGTTCGTCTACGCGCCGGGAAACGTGCGGGTTACCCTGGACTATA
>CAOJND010000126.1 GCA_948439445.1 uncultured Eubacteriales bacterium
GTTCAATGCCAAATAGGATATCCGCCTGGTCCTGCTCGGACAGATAGGGACCGGTCATCACCCGGTTGGGGAAACACATGCTCTTTTGATTGCTCATGACGCCTCCAACCAGCACCTTACACACAGCGTTGCTACCCGCCAGGCTGGTAACCTCAAAAACAACCAGGCCGTTGTTCACCAGGATGTGATCGCCCACCTGCAAATCTTGTATCAGACGCTTATAATTGACAGAAACCCTGGTTTCATCGCCCACAATCTCGTCGGTGGTAAAGGTAAAGGAATCTCCTTCTTTCACAGTGACCTTCCCCTGGGCGAAGGTCCGAATTCGATACTCCGGCCCCTTGGTGTCCAGCATAATGGCAATGGGTAGATTGAGCTTTTCCCGCACCCGCTGGATCAGCTCCACCTTCTTTTTATGTTCTTCATGGGTACCATGGGAAAAATTCAACCGTGCCACGTTCATGCCCGCTAGGCACATTTGGGTCAGGACTTCCTCATTTTCGCTTGCAGGGCCGATGGTGCAGATAATCTTTGTCTTTCGCATAATTGATTCCTCCGGTTCTTTTGCACTCCACACAGATTGTAACCAGCTTTTTCTCTCCTGTCAACGGGGCATTTTACACAATTTGGATGTGATATTGCCGGAGCCAGAAGTCAATTTGCAGCATGTAGGCGATGGTCTGGGGGACATTCATCAGTTGGCCATACCAGGGCCAGGCATATTCCGCCGTCAACAGGCCCTCCAGAGCTTCCCGACGGACAATTTGATAGATTGGCGCGTCCTTCGTCTCCAACAGATCCCGTAGACGGCTGCTGACCAATTGGAAATACAGCGGGTCAAAGGTTTTCGGATAGGGGCTTTTCTTCCGCCACAGTACCTCCGCCGGGAGATACCCCTGCATGGCCTGCCGCAGAAGGCCCTTTTCCACCCCGTGATGGTCTTTGAAGGCCCATGGCACGCCATATAGGTACTCCGCAATTCGATAGTCGCAGAACGGCACCCGCACCTCCAATGCCGAGTACATACTCATGCGGTCCTTCCGGTCCAGCAGCGTTTGCATAAAGTAGCGGAAATTCAGATTTACCATTTCCTTCATGCGCCGCTCTTGGGGACTGTTCTCCGGGAGAATATCACTGCCGCGGCAGCAGTCCACATACCGCTGGTGGATGTACTCCTCCGGGTCTAATTGGTCCTTCACCCACCCTTGTAAGAAGTTGATCCGCTGCCGGGTGGTTTGGGCCCAGGGGAAACCATCTTTTGCCCGAATTTCCGGATCTCGGTACCAGGGATACCCGCCGAAAATTTCATCGGCACATTCGCCGGACAGCGCTACCGTGGAGGTCTCTCGAATTTTCCTGCAAAACGCCAGCAGAGAAAAATCCACATCCGCCATACCGGGCAGGTCCCTGGCAATGGTGGCCTGTTCCAGCACATCCACCAAATCCTGGGGGGACAGTACAACCAAATGATGATTTGAATCCAACGCCTGGGCCATCACCCGGATGTAGTGGCTGTCGGAGTTTGGCTGGAACTTTCCCGGTTTAAAATACTTGTCATTATCCACATAGTCCACTGAGTAAGTTTGCAGCTGTAGCCCCTGTTCCCGCTTGGCCTGGGCGCACACAGAACTGATCAGGCTGGAATCCAATCCGCCGGAAAGGAAGGTACCAATGGGCACATCGGAAATCATCTGCCGCGAAATGGCATCGGTGACCAAATAGCGCACATGTTCCGCAGTTTCCGCAAAATCCTGCCGGTGGATCCGATCCCGCAGCCACCAGTACCGCCGAATCCTGAGCTTCCCATGCTCAAAATAGCCGCAGCAGCCAGGTTCTATCTCCCTGATTCCACGAAACACCCCGCAGCCGGGCGTTCGCCCCGGCCCCATGAGCAGCACTTCGGCAACTCCTTGGGCGTCCAGCTCCGCTTTCATCCCCGGGTAGGCCAAAATGGTTTTGATCTCCGAGGCAAATAGCAAACTATCTTCTTTCTGGCAGTAAAACAGGGGCTTGACGCCAATGCGGTCCCTGGCCAAAAATAGCCGCCGGGCCTTGCCTTCCCAGACGGCAAAGGCGTAGATGCCGTTGAGCCGTTCCAGGCATTCCTCCCCCCACTGGGCATAGGCGTGGAGCAAAACCTCTGTGTCGGAATGGCCGTAAAACACATGACCGGATTGAAGCAGCTCCCGGCGTAGATCCTCCGTGTTGTACAGCTCCCCATTGTAGACAATCCAATAGTCTTCTCCCTGCCAAGAAAGCGTCATCGGTTGCTTACCCCCCGCAGGGTCAATCACCGCCAGACGGCGGTGGAGCAGGGTGCATATGTCCTGTGTGATGATTCCGGAGCCATCCGGTCCCCGGCGTGCCATGGTCGCCTCCATGATCTGGCGGCCGTCCTCAGAAAGAGGCAGTCCCACCAATCCCGCAATCGCGCACAAATCGCATCACTATCCTTTCCATTCGGAATATTCTATGCGGCGTTTGGGATTTTGAGAACGAATAATTTTGTCATCTTTGGTCATACTATTGCCGGTGATGAAAATGAAAGACAGCAAGGAATTACTCTCCTCCGTTTTAAAGACCACACAGATGGGGCAGGTGGGCATCCGCAGTGTTTTGCATACCCCCATGCGGCCTACTCTGCGCCGGGCGCTGGAATCCCAACTACGGGAATATGACGCCATCGAAGACGAGGCCCATAGCATTGCCTCCCGGCGTGGCTGGGAGGTCGCGGAGTTGGATCCTATGGCCAAGGGCATGGCAAAAACCATGGCCAAGGTACGGCTTCGCTCTGGCAGCACAGACTCCAAAATTGCGGGCATGATGATCCAAGGCAACACCCGGGGTATGATAAAGGGGCTGAAAAATTTGCACCAATTTGATGACAAGGACATGCCTCTGACCACCCTGTGTCAAAAGCTTCTGGACTGTGAAACCGCAAACATCCGGCAGATGCAGGGATTTTTGTAAGAATCGCGCTGAAAAAAAGAATGAATCTTGACAAATGGCCCAAACTGTGTTATCCTTCCAATTGTAAATGCGAGGAAGGGGAGGTTCCAGCCCCAGGCACCCCAAGAGAGCGTACGGTTGGTGGAAGTGCGCGGTGCGCCGCTGGATTGTCGCCCTGGAGCGGCTTGCCCGAAAGGTAGGGCAGGACGGGTTTGCCCGTTATAGCAGTTTAAGCGTCCGGTTCGCCGGACATTCAGGTGGTACCACGGAACGGTCTGTTTCGCCCTGAACCTAATTGGGTTCAGGGCGTGTTTTATTTTTCAAAAAGGAGTCTGATTGATTTGGCCAGAGAATTGCCTAAGGTCTATGAGCCACAGCAGGTGGAGTCCTCCATCTACGAAATGTGGGAGAAAAATGGCTATTTCCGCCCGCAGCGGCAGCCGGGGAAAAAGCCCTTTACCATCGTCATGCCGCCTCCCAATGTAACCGGCCAGCTGCACATGGGGCACGCCATGGACGCCACGCTGCAAGATACGCTGATCCGGTTTAAGCGGATGCAGGGCTATGCTGCGCTGTGGGTTCCAGGCGTGGACCACGCCGGCATCGCCACCCAAATCAAGGTGGAGGAGGAGCTTCGCAAGGAAGGTCTGACCCGCTACGATTTGGGCCGGGAGAAATTTTTGGAACGGGTGTGGGACTGGAAGAAGCGGTTCGGCAACCGAATTGTGGAGCAGCAGAAAAAACTGGGCGCCTCCTGCGACTGGGATCGCTCCAGATTCACCATGGACGAGGGTTGCTCTCACGCCGTCCGGGAGGTGTTCGTCTCCCTGTATGAAAAAGGCTTGATCTACAAGGGAAGCCGGATCATCAATTGGTGCCCCCACTGCGTCACGGCTCTGTCCGACGCCGAGGTGGAATATATGGATAAGCCCGGCCATCTATGGCATATCCGCTATCCCCTGTCCGATGGCTCCGGCTCTGTAGTGGTGGCCACCACCCGGCCGGAAACCATGCTGGGCGACTCTGGCGTCTGTGTCAATCCCAACGATCCGCGCTATCAGGATCTAGTGGGGAAGACTGTGACGTTGCCGCTGGTAAACAAGCAGATCCCCATTGTGGCTGACGACTATGCGGAGATGGAATTTGGCACCGGCTGTGTGAAGATGACCCCCGCCCACGATCCCAACGACTTTGAGGTTGGCCTGCGGCACAATCTGGAGGTCATTCGGGTTCTGGACGACAATGGCAAGATCAACGCGTTTGGCGGCAAATATGAGGGACTGGACCGGTATGAAGCACGCAAGGCCATTGTAGCGGACCTGGAAGCTCAGGGCTATCTGGTCCAGGTGGAGGACTACTCCCACAATGTCGGTACCTGCTATCGCTGCCACAATGACGTGGAGCCGATTATCTCCGCCCAGTGGTTTGTAAAGATGAAGCCTCTGGCGGAAGAAGCCATTCGGGTTGTGAAGGATGGGGATACCAAATTTGTGCCCGACCGGTTCAGCAAGACCTATCTGAACTGGATGGAAAATGTGCGGGATTGGTGTATCTCCCGGCAGCTGTGGTGGGGTCATCAGATTCCCGCCTGGACTTGCGACAAATGTGGCCATATCACGGTATCCAGGCAGGATCCCACCTGCTGTGAGGCGTGCTCTAGCACGGAAATCCAGCGAGATCCCGACGTGCTGGACACCTGGTTCTCCTCTGCGCTGTGGCCCTTTGAAACCCTGGGCTGGCCGGACAGCACCGAAGATCTGGACTATTTCTATCCCACGGATGTATTGGTCACCGGATACGATATTATCTTCTTCTGGGTCGCTAGGATGATTTTCTCCGGCTGCGCCCACACCGGAAAAACCCCGTTCCATACGGTGCTGATCCACGGGCTGGTGCGAGATGACAAGGGCCGTAAAATGTCCAAGTCTCTTGGTAACGGCATCGATCCTCTGGAGATGATCGAAAAGTACGGCTGCGACGCTCTGCGCATGAACATGGTCACTGGAAACTCCCCGGGAAATGATATGCGCTTCTACGTGGAACGATGCGAAGCCATGCGCAATTTCGCCAATAAGCTCTGGAATGCCAGCCGGTATGTGCTGATGAACCTGGCGCAGGATACACAAAATGCCCTGCCAGAGCTGGAGAGCTTGGAAA
>CAOJND010000127.1 GCA_948439445.1 uncultured Eubacteriales bacterium
CCAGCAAAATCGGCAGGATTTTAACCATGCCCTTGCCCCAGATGTTGCACACCACAATAATGGCCAGCGCCACCAGCGCCAAAATCCAGTTGTTCGAGGCGTTGGCCACCGCGCTGGAGGCCAGAGAAAGGCCGATGAGGATGATAATTGGGCCAGTCACCACAGGAGGCAGGAACCGCATCACCCGGTGTACGCCAATCAGCTTAATCAGCAGCGCCAGAACCAAGTACATGGCGCCAGCAACCACAATACCGCCACAGGCATAGCTTAGCTTGTCCGCCGCGGAGCAAGCGGCATATACACCGGTATCCAAGCTGGCCACACCGGCAAAGCCGCCCAGGAAAGCGAAGGAAGATCCCAAGAAAGCGGGAACCTGTAGCTTGGTACAGATGTGGAATAGCAGCGTACCCGCGCCGGCACAGAACAGGCTCAACTGGATCAGACTTGCAGAGTCCAGGTCAAAATACCCGGCCACCAAAATGGGCACTAAGATGGTAGCGCCAAACATGGCGAACATGTGCTGGAAGCCTAGCAAAAGCATTTTGGGCATTCCCAGCTCTCTGGCATCTCGGATGCCTTTGGCGAAATCATTGGACGGCTTTTTTCGCATGATTCTTCCTCTCCCAACCTTTTCAATATCAATTTGTTTGCGCCTGGCATAAAAACCAGAGGCCCCGTTTTCGCAAAGCCTCTGCCAATTTTCCAGACCTTGATGCGGGTTTACGCCTTCAAGGTGCAATTTATTTTAACAAATTCAGAAAAGGAATGCAATCATTTGACAACATTTTTGTAAATCCTCATAATTTCCTTCTTCTCCCGCGGACTGTTCTAGACAATATGCCAGTTTTTCTCATTTTGATTAAGGATCTGCTTACTCGTCACTTTTTCAAGCGGCGCACTTTGTAAGCCCAGAAACCCAAAAGTGCTCGCAATATTCCAAAAGAACCTCTGTCGTTTTTCAGGAAAGAGGTAGACTTTTGGAATGAAACGATGTATAATAGAGTAGTCTATGTGTAATCGACAAGGAGTTGATGAGTTGACCAATTTCATTGATCTGCACAACCATACCCTCCCTGGCGTGGACGATGGCGCAGACAGTTGGGAAACTGCTATGGCAATGCTGGAGCTTGCCTATCGGGACGGTACCCGGCAAATCATTCTAACCCCTCACACCACACCGGATCCTCACAGCGCCTCCTCTGAGGCCATTGAGGCAGCTTTTCAGCAACTCCAGGCGCAGGCAAAACCTCGGTTTCCAGATTTGACCCTGCACTTGGGTGGCGAGGTGCTGTATAGCAGCGATTTGGAACAGCGGGAGGCGTTTCCACAGCTTCCTCGTATGGCGGGATCGTCTTACGTTTTGTTAGAATTTCTTCCATCCGTTAGTCGAAGACAGTTGTTCAATGGCGTAGACGTGTTACTTCGCTGGGGCTATATCCCCATCTTAGCGCACACGGAACGGTATGCTTGTCTTCGGACATCCGTTGATACCGCAGCCCAGCTCGCCAACGCCGGCGCGCTGCTTCAGATTAATGCGGATAGTGTGATGGGCAATTGGGGGCGTCGGGTCAAATGGTTTTGCGCAGCCCTGCTGCGGAACCGGTTGGCTCAATTTGTGGCCAGCGATGCCCATGGTGTCACATATCGAAAGCCAATGCTGTCTGCCTGTGCCGCCACGGTGGCAAGAAAATATGGACAAGCTTATGCCCAACAACTCTTTCGGGAAAACCCCAAAAACGTGATTGAAAACTGTCAGATGTGATATAAGGAGCCATTTCAGATATGGAAAGACCCAATACAATTGAAATCAGCATGCCAGAGCTGCTCCGTTTTATCCGCAGAAAGCTTTGGGTTGTGATTGCGGTGGCGTTGATTTGCTTCGTCGGCTGCGCACTGGTATGCAGATTTGCGCTCACGCCGCAATATACCGCCTCCACCAGAATTTATGTGCTTAATCGGTCTTCAGAGTCCGCAGGAATTGACTACTCCGATTTCCAGGCTGCCAATCAGTTGCGGAAAGACTACGAAGTGTTGATTACAGGCAAAAATGTCACCTCCGAAGTGATTCAAGAGCTAGGTCTGCACATGACAGACGCCGGGCTCGCCAATAAGATTACGGTCTCTAGTCCCAATGACACCCGGGTTCTTCAGATCAATGTCACCGATGAGAATCCTAAAATGGCAGCGTTGATTGCCAATAAAGTGCGGGAGGCGGCACAGCGCCAAATCGTGGAGATCATGGCCATTGACGCCGTTAATTTGGTCTATGAAGCCAGCGTACCTACGGTGCCCTCTTCCCCTCATG
This sequence comes from uncultured Eubacteriales bacterium, assembly GCA_948439445.1. Taxonomy (GTDB): domain Bacteria; phylum Bacillota; class Clostridia; order Oscillospirales; family Oscillospiraceae; genus Faecousia. The sequence goes on from CAOJND010000127.1 coordinate 2,306, forward strand.
TGACAAGAAATGTGGTAATTGTAACCGCCTTTGGGACGCTAATTTCCCTGGTGGTCCTTGTCGCTTTCTTTCTTGCGGATGATCGGATCAAGACCGAGGAGGATGTGGAGCGCTATCTGAATCTGAGCGCCATTGGCGTAATTCCCATGTCTGAAACATTGCAAAAGCGCGCAGCTCATGCTACCAGCAAGCGCAGAAGCAAAAATTCCAACCGGCAAAAGCAAGACAGGAGATAACACAATATGGAAATTGTCTCAATTAAGGATAAATTGGCTTCTGAATTCAGTACGGTGGAAGCCATTCGGACCCTGCGGACCAATGTAATTTTTAGCGGCGCAGATGTGAAGGTCATTGGGATGACCAGTTGCCATCCCTCCGATGGAAAAACCACCATTTCCCTCAATCTTGCCGCTTCTCTGGCACAAAGTGGTAAGACCGTAGCACTGGTAGATGGGGATTTGCGACGTTCTGTGTTAATCAAGTATGTGGGCAGCCATCCCCGGATCGTCGGCTTGAGTCACTATCTCTCCGGCATTTGCAACTCGGACGAGCCACTCTATAAAACCGATATCCCCAACCTATTCATCACCTTTGCTGGCGCCCGAGTCCCCAATCCTGCGGATCTGCTGGGCAGTCAGAGAATGACCGCTATGGTGGAGGCCCTGCGCTCCCAGTTGGATTACGTTATTGTGGATACGCCGCCCATTGGCAGCGTGATCGATGCGGCAATTATGAGTCCTGTGATCGACGGCTACATTATCGTCGTCAACGCCCAGGACAATAGCTATAAAATGGTACGCCGGGTGAAAGCTCAACTAGAAAAGGCAAACGGAAAAATCCTAGGCGTGGTGCTCAATAAAGTCAGCTATGAAGAACAGCAGTATTACTACGGCAAGAACTATGGTCACTATGGCAAATACGGCCATCAAACCAGCCAGTCGGATTCCGCCGGCGATTAATTTCGCTGCGGTCAGGGAGAGAAAGCATGGAAAAGCTGGAGGTCCTGTGCGCCACCATGCATCAGAAGGATTTTCAAAAGCTGGAGGAAATGAATCTTTCCAGCGATGTGGTGTTTGCCAATCAAGACGATACCACATCCTTTCAGCAGATAACCTATGGTGACTACACGGCGAAAATGATCACAACGCAAACCCGAGGCGTAGGGCGGAATCGAAATCTGGCGCTTTTATACGCCACGGGGGATATTCTGTTGTTTGCCGATGATGATATCCACTATGCCCAGGACTATCATGCGCAAGTCCTGGCCGCATTTGCCAAATGGCCGGACGCGGATGTCATTATTTTTTCCATGGACTTTACTCGAGATGGGACCGTGTTCCGCCGGCGTCAAAATAAGGATCGACGGATTTCCATCCGTTCAGGTCTACGTTATGGTGCCGCTAGCTGCGCCATCCGGCGAAGCAGCTTGGAGCGGCATACGCTCTGGTTTTCCACCATGTACGGCGGTGGAGCAAAATATGGGCACGGAGAGGACACAGAATTTCTGGTTCGGGCGTTCCGGAATCGCCTTCGGGTGTATACTAGCAGCTACTGTCTGGGACAGACCGCTACAGATACCTCTACTTGGTTTACGGGATACGATGAAAAATATTTCTATGATCAAGGAGCGCTGTACGCCGCACTGTTCGGCCCTCTGGCGTTACCCATGGGATTCCAGTTCTGCATCCGAAAGCGGAAGCGGTTTCAAGCGGATATTTCCCTTGAAAAGGCCCTGGCCATGTTGCGGCAGGGAATAAAGGAGTGGAAAAAACGTGAATGACACACTGCGGATGCTCCAGCTATGCGAGTTGGGCATTTTAAAAGATATTGACCGCATCTGCGCGGAACATCATTTGACCTACTACCTGCTGGGCGGCACACTTTTGGGTGCCATACGTCACAGCGGCTTTATTCCTTGGGATGACGATGTGGATATTGGCATGTTTCGAGAGGATTATCAGCGATTTCAGGAGATCATGATGCAGGAGTATAGCGAGAAGTACTTCTTGCAAAACTGCGAGACTGATCCCAAATATCCCCGGATTATGGCCAAGGTGCGGCTCAATGGAACGGTCATGCAGGAGCGGAGCTACGAGCCAGTTCCCATGTGCAACGGCGTATATTTAGATGTGTTCCCCATCGACCGAGTCGTTCGTGATCGTGGACTCTTTATGGCCATTCGGGGAAAAATTGTCCGGCTGTGCTTTGGCTATAAGACGTTGCGCGCAGGTAGCGACAACAGGCACAATATGGCACTGAAGCGGCTGCTGCGGTTCGTCCCAAAATTGATTCCCAACCGGTTGGTGGATCGGATGTTGTCTTGGGCCTGCACGTGCAGTAACAACAGCAAACGTGTCGCCTATGGCTCTGTATTTTTGGGAACCTACACCTGGAAAAAGGAAACCCATCCTCTGGAGGCCTTTGGCGTTCCCAAGCGTGTCCGTTTTGAAGGAGTCTCTTTATCGGTCCCCGCCAAGCCGGAAGTCATACTCACCAACAACTATGGCGATTATATGAAACTGCCCCCCGTGGAGAAGCGCCGGACGCACAACCTAACCCGGCTCGATTTTGGACCTTATGAGCAGGGGTTACGCAAGGAGCTTTCCTTATGAATCAGGCGCTTGGAGTAAAATCGTCCGAATTTTTCCACAGGGAGCTTGTGGCGCTTTGTATCGCCCTGTTTTCTCTGGCCCAGTCGGTGCTCTCCCCCATTCCTGGTGTTTTTTGGGGAGAGCTACTTCTGTTATCTGCCGCTGCATTTGCATTGGTTTTTGAGCAAAACGGCATATTAAACA
>CAOJND010000128.1 GCA_948439445.1 uncultured Eubacteriales bacterium
CGTCCCTTCGACTGGGGGTTCCCTTCGGCATTGTGGATTTGAGCCTGGCGCCGACCCCGGCCAAGGGGGACAGTGTGGCTCGAATTTTGGAGGAGATGGGCCTGGAGGTGTGCGGAACCCACGGCACCACGGCGGCGCTGGCGCTGCTCAACGACGCGGTGAAAAAAGGCGGCGTCATGGCCAGCAACCATGTGGGCGGCCTTTCCGGCGCGTTTATCCCAGTGTCCGAGGACGAGGGGATGATTGCGGCAGCGGAGTGTGGGGCGCTGACCCTGTCCAAGCTGGAGGCGATGACCTGCGTCTGTTCTGTGGGGCTGGATATGATCGCCGTTCCCGGGGAAACTCCTGCTGAGACGATCGCGGCCATCATTGCCGACGAGGCCGCCATCGGGATGGTCAATTCCAAAACCACGGCGGTTCGAATTATTCCTGCTCCTGGAAAGGTTGTGGGAGATCGTGTGGAAATGGGTGGTCTGCTGGGAAGTGCACCTGTGATGCCGGTGCATGGGGAGTCCAGTGCGGCATTTGTGGCGCGAGGCGGCCGGATTCCAGCACCGATCCAGAGTTTGAGAAATTAACCAAAATCACAACGGGGCTGTTTCACTGCAATTGGTGAAACAGCCCCGTTTGCCAGGGATTTTGAAATTTCCATTGCCAAATCCTCTGGATTGGACATCTGTTTTCCAGAACCGGCCTAGAGGTGTACAGTGTAATCTACTTGGCTGTCACCTGGCGGTGCGGTTTCGCTTTGGCAGGTATACCGCGCCGGATAATACGACAAACACGGCCAGTGCTGCCAGGCTCAACTGCCAGCCCAGGGTAAAGGCTGAATTATGGTAGGAGAAGACAATGGTGTGATCCCCTTGCGATAGAGATAGGCCAATCATGGCATCGCCCACCAAAACAGGGGTGACCTCCTGGCCATCCACTGTGATGCGCCAATTGCCATCCTGCGGGATGGAGGTGTATAGTAGACCATCCCGATCGCAGTGAATGTTACCCACAACTTGGGTATTGGAGAACTGGGTTACCTCCATCACGGAGCTTCGCAGCACGTCATAGCCCTGCCAGAATGTATTGGCGTCCAAAATAGCGGCCCTTACCGTCATATTTCCCTGCTCGGCGTCTTTGCATTTCAGCCGGACCGTTACCACGTCTCCGGCGGAGACTTCACTGACCGATAGCATCTGAGGAAGATTCAGAGATTCCGTGTAGAGCTGCTGGTCATTCAGACTGACGGTAAAGCTATTTCGTTCCGTTACGTTTAAATTCATACACATCAACCCGCTTCGTTGGGCGCGGAAGGTGTAGACAACAGCGGCGTCTTTCTGACACTGTTCGTAGCTGCAATATCCCCAGCCCACCTGGCTGACCAGGGTAGCGTTTTCCGCCGTAATTTCGTAGTCGTTGACCACATGCCAGACCGCTTCATCCACACCGGTAGCGGCAGTAAAAAGATTGTCTTGGAATGCAAAGGGGTCGTCCCCACTGGTCTGGAAATCCACCTTTTCCAGCGCGGGTTCTGCCAGAAATCCCAAAGGCAGATATGCTTGATTTTCCAGCAGAATTACCTGGTCGGATTGGAACACACTGTTAAAATAACTGTTATCCGCCGTGTTTCCGTCCCGTTCCACCATGTATTTCAGCCCTAAGAATAGGTTGGAAACCGGGGAACTGTCCTCAAAGCAGTAGCGATTGTAGGTGTTTTTCGCACCGTAGCCCAGGGCCTTCATAAACTCTGTGACCCGGACGTTGGCGGAGCTGGTGAAGGTGCTGACCCCGTGGTAGCCAATCAGAGCGCCGTCGTTCAGCGTTTGGCTGTGGGCGGTCTCCATCCTGTAAAAGGAGTCGTCCTCCACAGCGCGGAGGTATTTCATTACCAGCGCCGTATTGGAGGTGCCCTTCGGATAGTTGGAAACTGCGGTGCCTGGGAAATGGATTCCAAAGTTCATCAAATTCAACGCGATTTCAAGGCCAAAAATTCCCAGAAGTACCTGACTGGATACGCGCTTGCGGGCCGGGCGGACAGGCGAGCTGGGAAGCTGCGCCAGCGCATCGGGATCCTCCTTGGGCTTTCTGCGGGGAGCGGGAGCGCCCTGGGCCAGAGCTAATCCGAACAACAGCACGAAGCCCACATTGTATGCCAGAAATACAGGATCCGTCCGCTGGTTGGAGCAAGCGATCATGCCGATTTCCAGAATAACGCCGGTCAATACCTGCCATAGCGCCAGGCTTCGGTGTTGCAGGTAAGCCCGATAGCCCATAATCAGCACCACAAACGAGAACAAAAAGCTAAACCGGTAGGGAATCATATTGGTAAAGTGGAAGCCGTGCCAGATGTAATCCAACTGGCGCACAATAAAGCTGACGGCAAAAAACAGCAGCAGGAAGACCGAGCACAGCTTTTCCCGGCGGGAGATCTCCTTGCTGGTCAGGGAAATCCAGGCCAGCATCAGCACGCCCACGCCGCAGTACAGATTGGGCAGCCCCTCTTTAAAGGTTGGCTCCAAGCCGCCGCCGGTATTGCCCGCCACCTGCCGCATGGCGTCCAGCAGGCCCAACCAGGTATTCTTGGAGGCGATATTCAGCCGGAACCCCTGGGGGAAGGCGTTCACACTGGACTGGGTATTTTGTAGGGCGGCAAAGGCCGGCAGCTCCAAAACCGCAGTCATGACAATGGCCAGTGCGGAGAACAGAGCAATGCGGAATAGATCTGCAAAAAAACGGGCGAACCCCCTCCAACGACAGATTTCATAACACAAAAAAACCAGAGCTACAAAAATGCACACAAAAAAGCCAATGTAGTAATTGGAAAACAGGGCCAAAAACAGGGTGAGGGTATACAGGATAAACCGCTTATCCCGCAGTAGTAGGATTTCGCCCAAAATGACCAGTGGGGTCAGCGCAAAGCTGTCCAGCCACATAATATTCCACTGATAGCCTAGGGCCCAGGCGCACAGGCCATAGAACGCGCCAAAAATGGCTATGGTCCAGTCGTTTTTTCCAAAGAGCTTTTTTAACAGCAGCGCAAAAAATAAGCTTGCCAGCCCCAGCTTGATGGGCATCAGCAGGGAGAAAAAGGGCAGCAGCAGGCTCTTGGGTACCAGCACTGCCAGCAGATACAGAGGCGACGCCAGATAATAGGAAATCAGCCCCAGGTAGTCCATCCCCATGCCCACGCTCCAATTGTACAACAGAGAATCTCCGCTGCGCAGGGCATCCCGAAAGGCCACAAAAAAGGGATAGTACTGGTGGTACATATCGGAATAGAGCATGGCGGTTTTGCCAAAGGGCATGTATTGACTGATGGCCATCACCAATAGCATCCCCAAAAAGGGAATGGCAAAGGCCAGGGCTAAGGGGTTCATGCGTGACTTTCTCGGGATCGTATGATTCATGGGAGCCTCCCCAATTATAGTATTTCTTCTATTTTACCACGTCTTGGGGCGCAGGTAAAGGGAGAAAAAGGAAGAATTGGAAAAAACCAGACTAATTCCTAAACTGGAAGCAGTCTGGTTTTCTCAATTTGGGTTATTTTGCAGCGACTTCGCAATAAATACACCGGTAGATTCGCTTTGTCCGGTCAGCCAAGCAAAACACCTGGGGCAGCTCCTGCTCTGTGGAACTGATGCAGCGGGGGTTCCGGCAGGACAGCACCCCGGTGAGCTTCTCCGGTAACGTCAGGTGCTTTTTTTCCACCAGGACGCCGTCGCGAATGATATCCACCGTGACGTCGGGATCCACAAAGCCCAGAATATCCATGTCCACCTGGTAATCCGTGTCAATTTTAATAATATCCTTGCGTCCCATTTTGGAGGAGACGGCGTTGGTGATCAGGGCAACGGAACAGTTTAATCTGGACAGCTTCAGCAGCCGGTACAGCTCCATACCTTTTCCGGCGGTGATGTGATCGATGACAATGCCGTTTTTAATCGAATCAATATTCATCTTTACACCCCCAATAGCTTCAGAATCAGCGCCATGCGCATCAATTTTCCGTTTAACACCTGCTTGAAATAGCAGGCCCGGGGATCCTCGTCGATGGCCACGGAGATTTCATTCACCCGGGGCAGGGGATGGAGGATGGACAGGGTAGCCTTGGCGCCTGTCAGTTTGGCTGGGGTGAGCACATAGCTGTCTTTGAGCCGCAAATAGTCCTCCTCGTTGAAAAACCGCTCTCTCTGCACCCGGGTCATGTACAGCACATCCAGGTTGGGCATGACCTGCTCCAGATCTGTGGTCTGCAGGAAAGGAATCTGATGCTCCTCCATAAACTGGCGGACATAGCTGGGCACCTTTAGCTCCTCCGGGGAGATCAGCACGAATTGGACGCCGGGGTAGCGGCTCATGGCATCAATGAGGGAATGAACGGTGCGCCCGAATTTCAGGTCGCCGCACATGCCGATGGTCAAATTTTCAAAGCCGCCCTTCTCCCGATAGATGGTCAAAAGATCCGCCAGGGTCTGGGTGGGATGGTTGTGGCCGCCGTCTCCGGCGTTGATCACCGGAATGGTAGCGTTCATGGCGGCCACCATGGGTGCGCCCTCCTTGGGATGGCGCATGGCGATGATGTCGGCATAGCAGGAGATCACCTTGGCCGTATCCGCCACGCTTTCCCCCTTGGAGGCGGAGCTGCTATTCGCTTCCGAAAAGCCGATTACCTGGCCGCCCAGCTCGTACATGGCTGCCTCAAAGCTGAGACGGGTCCGGGTGGACGGCTCAAAAAAGAGGGTGGCAAGCTTTTTCCCTTGACAGCGGCTGCGGTAGGCTTGGGGATTGTCAACGATATCCAGAGCAGTGGCGATCAGGCTGTCCAACTCCTCTACGGACAGGTCCAAAATATTTAGCAGGCTCCGAACGCCGTATTTGTTAACCATTTTGTCCTCCAATCCAGCTTTCATCGGCGGGATTGTCCCGGAACCGAAGCAGCCGGGAGACATCCTCCGGTTGGATATAGGCTTCGTCGGCGGCCACCTGGGCGATCACGTCAAAATTGGTCAGGCTGTGGTTTTCCACCTGTGCGCCGGCC
>CAOJND010000129.1 GCA_948439445.1 uncultured Eubacteriales bacterium
TCTTTTAAGGGTCTCATAATCAGGTTCCCGCTGTCCACGGACATAATTTCCAACTGTAGAAGTGGCAACGCCAATTCCTTGAGCAAAATCTTTTTGCGCTATTTCTCTACTTTGTAAAAGATCCCTCAGTCTGGTTGAAAAGTCCACAGTATGACCTCCCAATAATTGATGTCATCAATATTAAAGCAAAGAATATAAAATAGCGATGATACACAACAAAATGAATTTTAAAAACACAAAACGAATGAAAAAGATGTAAATAGCAACCACTACCCACGGATGTTTTCCTGGGTGGCGGTTGCTATTTTATATTGCTTTTTATGAGCAATTTTCCCTGCTCAAGAAGTAGCCATCGCTGCTTTTTATCCAAAGAATGAAATATCAAGAGCAATTCGTTTAGCTCGGCATCTTCAACTTCTTCATACTCAAATCCCAAAAGATAGTCTATGGAAACATGAAGATAGCTGGCAATCTTCTTTAAAGTTTCATAATCTGGCTCCCGAAACCCATTAACATAATTTCCAGCCGTAGATTGCGCAATATCTAAAGCTGCCGCAAAACTTTTTTGAGAGATATCTTCATCTTGCAATAATCTTTTCAAACGTTTTCCGAAGTCCATACCATTCCAGCTTTCATATCATAGATAAATAATTTTAAATGAAAGTGCCCTCATTTTCGACTATAATCCACAAAACGAATTGACACAATGCGAAATGAATGATATAATTAAAAATACGAAACGAATGAAATAATTTCATTTTGAAGCTATACTTGCGAAATTTTTTCATTTTGTTTTGGCTGGATATGAGTAGCGGCGCCTATCTTACGTTTGGAAAGAGATGGAAGCAACTGCCGCTAATATGAAGTGGGGGAGATACGAGAGCAAGAAATAACTAGAAGGCAAGGGAAGAGGTTAAGTCAACGAAATTGTAGGAGGATAATTGATGAAAAAAAGGTTTATTGCAGTTGCCGCTATGGCGCTAGTCGTTGTACTGACATTTACAGGCTGCGGTTCCAACTCCAACAACTCCGGTGGAGCTGCTGATGACAGCGGAAGTAATTCGGAATATGAAAACAGTGTAGCAATGGTTCTGTCCGGCCTAATTACTGACGAGGCGTTCAATCAGTTTACATATGAGGGTATGATGAGAGCCGCGGAGGAGCTGGGCATAAAAACTGCGTATAAAGAAAGCGTCACGCAGGACGAGCAGGTTGAGATTATCCGCCAGTTTGCGAAGCAAGGTTACTCTACTATTATTGGACAAGGCGGACAGTTTGGTGAGGCTCTCTCCATTGTGGCGGAAGAGTTCCCGGACACACAGTTCATTTTCTCCGTTGGCACCGAGACCTATGATCTGCCCAATATGTCTGCCGCGACGGTCAGCTACAGCCACTCCGGCTTTGTTGGCGGCATTCTAGCTGCCTTGACCACCAAGACTAACAAGGTCGCGATGGTGACGGGAGAGTTTTATGATAACCACCGTATGATGGAGGCAGGCTTCTACGCTGGCGTTTCTTACGTGAACCCGGAGATTGAGACAACAGCCATTACTACAGGTGACTGGGCCGATACCGTAAAAGCCCGAGAGGCTTGCCTGGCTTTGATTGCGCAGGGGTATGATGTTCTATTCCCCTGTCTGGACGCTGCGGGCGCTGGCGTAGCCGCCGCCGCTCAGGACTCTGAAGACGTCTGGGTTGTTGGCTCGGTGGCGGATTACGCTGCGGAGTACGGTGCGGAAGATGTTACTGTTGGCAGCGTTGTATTTGCTTGGGAGGCCCTTGGATATTTGGAATCTACTGGTGAACTGTGCGATGGGCAGTCTCATGTTGTGGGCATGGCTGGCGGAGGAATTGATCCTGTTGTCAATATGACGCTGACCTCCGACCAACAGGCGATTTATGACGCGGCAATCAAGGATCTTTCGGACGGAAAGATTGATATTGCTGACTGATTGTTTCAGCAGCTCATAATCTATCGTTAAAATTCAAAAACCGCTCACTGGGAAGACTGGATACATGACAATATCCCGGCCGTTTCCCGGTGGGCGGTTCTTTGGCAACTAATTCAGGGAGGAAGTGCTTATGGAAGAGAACAGATTTGCGTTGCAGATGCGGGACATAACTGTGGAGTTTCCCGGCGTCTTAGCAAACGATCACGTCACCATTGACTGTAAAAAGGGAGAGGTCTTGGGCCTATTGGGTGAGAATGGGGCTGGTAAGACAACTCTGATGAACGTTCTCTATGGTCTTTATCAGCCTACAAGTGGCAAAATATTGTTGGATGGAGTGGAGCGCCAGATTAAATCTCCCTCAGATGCAATTCAAAATGGTATTGGCATGGTCCACCAACACTTCAAGCTGGTGGACACTTTGTCAGTGATTGAAAATGTGATTCTCGGAATGCCGTCAAAGGATCAGCGATTGAATATTGAGCCGGCAAAAAAACGATTTTTACAGCTGTGCGAAGAATACGAACTCTATGTTGATCCCGACGAACTTGTATGGCGGCTACCCGTAGGCAAACAGCAATGGGTGGAAATTCTGAAAGCATTATACCGGGACTGCAACGTATTGGTTCTGGATGAGCCCACGGCTGTTTTGACACCATCCGAAAGCGATCAATTGTGCTGTGCGATCCGGCACATTATTGAGAAAAATCGTTCGGTGGTTTTTATCAGCCACAAGCTCCGGGAAGTCATGGAAATCACAGATCGCGTGACGGTAATCCGCGATGGCAAATACATAGGGACCATTGATACCAAGGATGCAACCCAAATTAAGCTGGCCGAAATGATGGTAGGCCGACCAGTTACCATTGAGAGAAAAGATCGGCCTGTTTTTACAGATAAAAAGCCGGTGCTGGTTATGGAAAATGTAAGTGCCAATGATGATAGAGGCATTCCGGCATTGAAAGACTTGAGCTTAACCGTCCATGCCGGGGAAATTGTAGGAGTTGCGGGTGTTGACGGCAATGGCCAGAGGGAGCTTGCGGAGTGCATCGCAGGACTTAGGAAGATGACCGCCGGCGAAATCTCTATTCAAGGGAAGCCGGTGACTGGCGTGATCGCTGATCCGTCCTTTCTTGGCTTTATCCCGGAAGATCGGCAAAAAACGGGATTGGTTATGGATTTCAGCATAGCGGACAACCTCATTATCAAAGAACACCATGATGAACCGTATGCCAACAAAGGTGTTTTAAACTACAAAACGATAAAAAGTCATGCTCGGGAAATGATAAAAAAATACCATGTCAAGACACCTTCAGAGGATGTTAAGGTACAGCATCTTTCTGGCGGCAACCAGCAAAAAGTTGTGATTGCCAGGGAATTGGATGCGAAGCCGGTTTTGGATATTGCCGCCCATCCCACCCGTGGCCTGGACTTGGGAGCGGTAGCGAATGTCCATGACATCCTTTTGGCAGAGCGGAACCGAGGGGCCGCCGTTCTATTTATTTCTGCCGAACTGCAGGAAGTCATGGCATTGAGCGACCGTATTATTGTACTTTTCAGCGGTGAAATCATGGGTGAGCTGGAGGGCGAAACAGCAGATCAGACTATCATTGGCCAGATGATGCTGGGCCAACCCCTGGAGGTGCAGCAATGAAAAAAAGAAATAGTGTTCAGTTTCTGCGTAGTCCCCTTGTTGAGGATTTGACGGCTTCTTTAGGCCGTACAATTCTTGGCATTGTCATGGGTTTGATTACCGGTGGTATTTTGATCGCATTATCCGGAGTCAACCCCCTTGTGGCGTATGGAGCATTGCTCCGTGGTGCCTTTGGTAGCAGCGACGGAATCAGTAATGTTTTGGTGCGGGCATCCCCACTCCTTTTGGGTGGTATTGGCGTTGCCCTTGGGATCAAGTCAGGAGTATGGAATATCGGCATGGAAGGTTATATGTACCTGGGAGCTATAGGCGCTGCCATTGTGGGCGTCATGCCGTTAAATTTACCTGCTGCCATACATATCCTGCTTTGTTTCGTTTTTGCGTCCGCTTTTGCTGCTGTCTGGGGCCTGATCCCAGGATATCTAAAGGCATATAAGGGTGTAAACGAAGTAACAGCTACCATTATGATGAGTTATATTGCCATCTACCTGACAAACTGGGTCGTATCTTCTTTGCCTCTGGTAGCGGAAGAGGGAGTTTTCTACCCAATGTCAAAAAAATTTGAATCCAGCGCGCTCCTTCCTATTTTGATGAAGGGGAGCAGCCTTCATCCTGGTCCCTTTATTGGAATCATTCTTTGCTTGGTTTTCTACTTCATCCTGAACTATACATCTTTCGGTTTCCGAACAAAAATGCTGGGCTCAAATCCACATGCGGCACGGTACGCGGGTGCGGACTCCAAAAAACAAATTATGCTCATTATCATGATCGGAGCGATCATAGGCGGTCTGTCGGGAGCCGTTGAAGTGATGGGTTTGAAGCGCCGGGTCTATATGGAGTTTGTCACCGGCGTTGGCTACGAAAGTGTTGCCGTGGCTCTGTTGGCTGGAGGAAATCCTATCGGCGTAATCTTAGCGGCCCTATTTTTTGCGGCGCTTAAAGCTGGAGGCGCTACCATGTCCATTGAGACAGGTGTTTCATCTTCTATGAACTCCATTATTATCGCCCTGTGCATGATTTTTGTAATAGGCGTAGGCGTGGCAGACGGACGCCGTGTGCGAAAAGCAGATACGGAGAAGAGCCAGGACGAAGATGTAGGCGCAAAGGAGGGAAATTAAATGTCATTTGATATGATTATTGATTGGCTGCAAGCCGCATTGAGATGGTCGGTTCCTTTGGTACTTGTAGCCATCGGAGAAATCTATGCCGAGCGGTCTGGCGTGATTAACATGGGTATCGAGGGAATCATGCTTTGCGGTGCGCTGTCCGGCATTGCCGTAGGATTCTATACGGGCAGTCTGGCCCTCGCCCTACTTATTACGATCATATTGGGCGCGATTTTGGGAGTTGGAATCGCATATTT
>CAOJND010000130.1 GCA_948439445.1 uncultured Eubacteriales bacterium
CAGATGATCCGCGGACTGCCCAGAGCCGTCGGCATAGGCCATCGCTTCTTGAAGCATGTTCACAGCGTTGTCTCTTGCCTCCTGCCGGGACAACCGGACCGCTGCAAAGTAATCCTCCATGGTGGTAACCGCCGGATCATCCTGCGCAACTGTCTGTGACGCGTCCGTGCTGAGCACCAAGGCGCTATCGGATAACACCTTATCGGAATCCAAGGTATCCGTTAGGCTCGCCGTGGTGTCTTGCTCGGTGTACAGCCAGTTCAAATAGATTCCAGCACATACCGTTACCAATACTGCCGCCGCCACCACATTCTTCTTCCAGGTTTTCATAAAATTGCCTCCCTCAATTCATTTTTGATACGGAAATCTGATCGGCACCCAGGCCCGTAACCCGGGAAACCGCCTCTACAACTTGCAGCCGGACCGCATCGCTTCCCCCTCCCTGACATACCACAATAGCGCCCTGATAGGCAGGCGGATTGATCTGACGTACCAAGCCCTCCTGTAAGCCGGAGCCACGGGAGAGAATTACGGTGTCCAAGCCGCCGCTGGCGTCCGGATCCGTTTGATACAGGGTTTCCGCGCCGCTGGCCTGGGTCAGAAGCACCTCCACCTTGCCCACACCCTCGATCCGGCTGAGAATGTCAGCCAGCTCTTGGGAAAAATCCGTTTCCAGCGCCTGTGGCTCGGAAGACGCGATTTCCGCCTTTGCGTCGCCGCCAAAACGAGGCACAGCCATAAAGACCAGCCCAAGTGCCAGCACCAGCACCGCATATCGGTATTTTTTTACAGCATTCCATAGCTTTTCCGGCAGTTTCATCCAATCCATTTTTGACGCTCCTTTGCAATGGCCAGGTCTGACGCAATTGTGTTGGAGAGAACCTGCCTGGCGTAGGGAGACAGGACGCCGGATAAAATTACCGATTCCGGTGTACCATCCTCTGATACTGTCACCTCTGCCGTTAGACTCACCTCCAAGGCAGCGGCTTTGTCCAAGATATATGTTTCAGCGGCTGATTTTATGATTGCATTTCGCTCAATCGCAGCGGCCTCCGCCCCAGCCGCCGCTATGTCGGAGCCATCCTGATTCCAGAGGGCTTCCTCTGGAATCCACTGTGTAAAATCCAACCTTGTCAGAGGAGCCGCCACGGTAACTGTGAGAAACAGACCGCAGATCAGCTTGCGAACCGCGTTGCCACTCCCCTTTTGCGCTGGAATTGCCTCTAAAATGCCACACAATACTGCGGCGGTAATGACAGTCAATAGATATTGGCGGATTCCATCCATTATCCCATCCCCTTTAGGAAACAAACTGTGCTTATCAATAACAACAGACAGATCGTTCCGGTCATAGACAGCAGCAAGCCCATGGCCTTGGAAAAATCCTGTACAAGTCCCGTAATCCGCTTGCTGCCAAAAACACCGGAAATGGCGCTGGATGCCTTTAGCAATAGATACTGGGTTCCAATCCGCAAAAATGGGGTCAACCATATGGCGAGCACCGCCAGTAGGCCGTAGATGCCCACGGCACGCTTTACTAGCCCAGCGCTGACCAGCACCGCCTCGGAGGCGTCGGACAGCATTCCACCCACCACCGGCACCATGCCGGAAATGGTCAGCTTTGTCGCCTTGATCGCCGCCGCGTCTGCGCCGCCGCTGATCACATTTGTGATGCCCATGTAGCCTGTGAAGGCGTAAATAATTAGCTTTAAAGCCCAAGTCATCAGCCAGTTTATGAAGCTCTGGAGCTGCTTTAGCACCGGCTCCGCTGTGGCGCAATTGGCGATGGCCAATGCCAGGCTACCATAAAGCATGGGAATCAAAAGTCTTGCAATGATGGTACAAAGCACGCTATTGAATACCATGGTACCGGCATACAGGGCCGTAGCGCTGGTAATCCCCCCCTGGGCAGCCAAAGCCCCTGTCAGAACCGGAAGCAGGAGCTTGCCATATTCACTGAGGGAATTTACCGTCTGTGCGCCTAGCTGAATCAGAGAATGGGCCGACGAGAGCAGAAGCCCGCCGATTGCCACGCCGCAGGCTAGCTCTACAGCGGCGCTGGTGCTTGTCCCAGGAAGGCTTCGCAGCAGAGAGGCCAGCAGGGATATGGCAATCACCCCAAGACAGGCGCCAGCAGCCTCCTTGAAAGACGGCTCTAAGAGCCGAATCCCTTCTTTTAACAAATATTTGGCGCCCTCTCCAAAAGATTCTGTAGGCGGCATCAGAGATTGCGCCTGTTCCGGTACGGTTGGAGCCGTGTATTCTACAGCCTGTACCGTACCTACTAGAAGAAAAACCAGGGCTAAAGTCAGAAGCACTTTTTTCATACGCCCTCCAAAATCTCTCGTACCAGGTTTAGAAGCGCCGTCAGCAATGGCAGAGATAGCCATAAAATTACGCCGGCGGACAAAATCTGAACCGTTTTGCCAAGGGCGCTCTCCCCCGCGTCGGCGCAGACCAACGCGGCAATTTCCGCCAGCAGGCCAATCCCAGTCACCTTGAGCAAAATGCCAATCCAGTCCGGGTCCATCTGTCCCGCTTGGGCCAACTCCTCCAGAAAATCCATAACTGGCGCCAGATAAGCCAGCCCAGCCAGCAACACGATGGCGCAGACCGCCAGAGTGAGCAACAGCGCCAACTCCTTGTCCCGCTTGCGAAGCACCAAATTCAACACCACCGCCACAAGCACCATGGCGGCCGCCTGTAAATACCGCTCCATCAGAGCTGAAAGAGCGTTTTGACCAGATCAAACAGCTCGGCAATCTTCTGTGCAACCATCATTAACACCACCACGAGGCCGGCCAGAGTGGTCATCGTCGCCTGTTCTTCCCGCCCAGAACGGGACAGGACCTGATTTAGAATCGACACAATGATGCCCAACGCCGCAATTTTAAAGATCAGATCAATTTCCATTATAACAGCAGAATCGCCAGGGCCGCACCGGCACACAGCCCAAGCGTTTCATAGCTACGTAGGCGATTGTCCCGGTTGCTGCACAACCGATCCAACGCGCTTTGACATTCCCCCCGAGCCGTATGGATCCCCTGGAGCTGCCCAGGCAAGTCAAATCGGCCCAAACTGATTCCAAGATTTCGCAGGCCGCCGCAGACCATAGCCGGAAGCTCCGGAAACGCAGCCAAAGCAGCCTCCATGCATGTCCTGGCATCGGGCGACACTTGGGCCTCCAATTCCTTCCGAAGCCGCCGGAGAACCCGCTGGATCACGCCGGTGGTCTCTCGCTCCGCCAACAGTAATAGTTCTGGCAATGGCGTCAGCCGGTATTGCAGTTCGCACTCCATCAGATCTAATACCAGCAGCAGTTGCCGCAGAGCGGCCTCTTCCCGCCGGTGTGCGGCAGCCATGGAAAATCCAAAGCCACCGCAGCCCAGCACAATGAGCAAAGCACCGATTCCCTTGATTCCCATGATTAAATCCTTTCCGTCCGATAGGACTTGTCCGGGCGTAGCACCAGCAACGTATCAAATAGATGGCTCTGGGCTAGCCTGCGATAAATCAGCCGATGAAATAGATCCTCCCGATTGGCAGCATGGGCTGTGGCAATCAACCGGACGCCACACCATCCCGCCCGAAGTAGCGCGTCGCAATCTCCCTCCGAGGTGATTTCATCCATTGCAATCCATTCCGGTCCCATCGTGCGAAGTAAGGCATCAATGCCGGCGGACTTGGCGCATCCTGTAAGCACATCGGTTCGAGGACCTTGGGAAAAGGCTTCAGCGCCTTTGGGAAACAACTCCCCACGCTCGTCCACCACGGCGATGCTCCCTGGACCGCGTTGGGAACGCTGCCGGATCAGATCCCGCAGCAGCGTAGTCTTTCCACTGCCCGGCGGACCGATAATGAGAATAGAACCAGGACAATTGACAGCGTTCTGGGCAATGCCCGGAAAATCCCTGGCTACCCGGATACACAGGGCGCTCAATTCTCGCATACCACGCATTGTGCCGTTTTGAACAACCGCAACACCACATAAACCGATCCGATGCCCGCCATGGGCCGTTAAAAACCCTTGATCCGTCGTTGCAGACGCCCATGGGGAATAGCGGGAGGCGGCATTCACCACAAAGTCCAGATCCCCTTGGACCGCATTCCGGCGGAGAAATCTAGATCCAGCGCCCAGCACCAACTCCGGAGGCTGATTCAGACGAAGCCGAAGCTCCCTGGCAGTTTCCTTTCCAAGCATGTCCACATCCTGACGCATCCACACGGGGAGAATGGACAAAAGTTCATCCCACATACACTTCATTTGCATTCCTCCTGCCACAAGACTATGAGCGGCAGGCAGGTTTATGCAAAGAAAAAGTGGGCCGCCGAAGCAGCCCGCTTAGAGGAAGCGTTTTATCCTTTTGTTCCCACAACCGTTTGTATCTGCACTCAAGCTTCCAGTAGCTCTCGCAAATGTGCCAGCGCCTTTTTCTCAATACGGGAGACCTGGACCTGGCTGACCTTCATCACCTTCGCCACTCGATCCTGGGTCAAACCATGGAAAAACCGGAGCCGTATTACCATGGCCTCCCGCTCTGGCAGGTGGGCGATTGCGTCCCGCAGGGCAATTTGCTCCAAAAGCCGTTCTTCCGATTCTGTATCGGTCAATACACTTTCTAAGGTAAAACCATCCTCTCCCGTCTCCCGCTGAATGGATTCCGTACTGGCAGTTGCGGTTTCTGCCAGGGCAATTTCTTCCACTGTCAATCCTGTTTGCCGGGACAGCTCGGCCAAGGTTGGCTCCCGGCCCAAGGCCCCTGCCAGCCGGTTCCGCGTGGATTTAATCTGCGCCGCCTGTTCCTTGATACCCCTAGATACCTTTACTGCCCCGTCATCTCGCAAAAACCGACGAATTTCCCCAGCGATTTTGGGTACGGCATATGTGGAAAATTGGGTCCCAAATTCCAGGTCGAACCCCTCCACCGCCTTCAAAAATCCCAGACAGCCCAACTGGTACA
>CAOJND010000131.1 GCA_948439445.1 uncultured Eubacteriales bacterium
GGGTTTCGGGACGGGACCAGGTGCTTTCCAGGATCGCCGGTCAGGTGGCCCTGGGGCGGCCGGGCCAAGTCCTGCTGGTGCCGGAGCTAATTAGCCACGATATGGAGCGCAGGCTCTGCGCCGCCGCCGGAGACACTGCCAGCCGGTATGCCGAGGTGCTGACCTTTACCCGTCTGGTAGGCCGGGTGGCGGAGGCCAATGGTACTTGGCCGGGGGAGTGCCTGGATCAGGGCGGTAGAATTGTGGCCATGGCGGCGGCGGTGCGCCAGTTGTCTGGCCGGCTAAAGGCCTATGCCGCTGTGGAGACCAAACCGGAATTTTTGACAGAGCTGGTTCGCGGCGTGGATGAACTGAAGTGTTGCCGGATTTCGGCTGCGGATTTGATGGAGGCATCTGGCAAAACCCAGGGCAGTTTGGCCCAAAAGCTGGAGGAACTGGCCCTGCTGTTGCATGGCTACAACGCCATCTGCGCCCGGGGGAAGCGGGATCCCAGGGACCAGATGGATTGGCTTTTAGAGGAGCTGGAGGAGGGCGCTTTTGCCCAGCGCCATACCTTTTATATTGACGGCTTTCCAGACTTTTCCATGCAGCATCTGGCAATTTTGGATTGCCTGATCCGGCTTGCACCGGAGGTTACGATCAGTCTGACCTGCGACCAGCCTGGCTCTCAAGCTCTGGCTTTTGAGAAGGCGGGCCAGACGGCGGCGCAATTGCTTCGCCTTGCCCAGCGCGCCGGAATCGAGACGGTGGTGGAGCGGATTGCGCCCCGTCAGGATGGATTGACCGGTCTGCGGCAACAAATTTTGCAGGGACCATTGGACGCGGCTGCCTGGAAAGACAGGGTAGCACTGCTTCGTGGGGATACGCCCTACACAGAATGCGTTGCGGTGGCGGAGCGTGTGATGGCGTTGGTTCAAGGCGGTTGCCGCTACCGGCAGATTGCCCTGGTATGTCCTCAGATGCAGACCTACCGGCCTATACTTTCGCTGGTATTTCGCCGCTGTGGGATCCCGGTGTACATATCTGGCACAGAAGACATTATGGGAAAATCTGTGGTGAGTACGGTGCTGTCCGCCATGGAGGCGGCCTGTGGCGCGCTGGACCAAAAAGAAGTGCTGCTCTATTTGCGCTCTGTGCTGTCGCCTCTGACGCCGGAGCAGTGTGACCGGCTGGAAAACTACGTAATTTTATGGGGTGTTCGGGGAGAAAAATGGCAAAGCCAGTGGGTTTGGCATCCCGACGGCCTGGGCGGTCAGTGGACAGAACAAAGCCGGCAGGCGCTGGAACAACTTAATCAGGCGAGAGAGCTGGCAATTGTACCCCTGACGCGGCTGCGCCGCCGGCTGCTGGAGGCGCAGAATCTGGAGCAACAGGTGCGGGGGGTGTATGCCTTTCTGGAGGAAATCCAGCTCGAGGCGCGCCTATCGGATCTGGCACAGGAGATGGAGCTTTCCGGGGACAACCGCAGCGCCCAGGAGCTGAATCAGCTCTGGGAGATCCTGGTGACGGCCATGGAGCAGCTGGCGGATTTGCTGGGCAATACGGTCTGGGATACGGAGAGCTTTGTCCGGCTGTTCCGGCTGCTGCTGGGACAGTACGACGTGGGGACGATACCTCCGGTGCTGGACGCGGTGATCGCGGGACCGGTCAGCGCCATGCGGTGCCAGCAGGCGGAGCACTTATTTATCCTGGGGGCGTTGGAGGGAAGTCTTCCCTCCTACGGCGGACTACCCGGCGTGTTAACCGATGGGGAGCGAACTGCCCTACGGGATCTGGGCGTGCCATTGACCGGCGGGGCGGTGGACACGCTGTCCAAAGAATTTTCGGAGATTTATGGGGTATTTTGC
The DNA here is from genome assembly GCA_948439445.1 of uncultured Eubacteriales bacterium. Taxonomy (GTDB): domain Bacteria; phylum Bacillota; class Clostridia; order Oscillospirales; family Oscillospiraceae; genus Faecousia. The sequence continues at coordinate 1,848 of CAOJND010000131.1, forward strand.
GGCGCGGGGGAGCGGGTGTGCCTATCCTGCCCGGCGGGCCAGCCCGCTTTCGTATACCGGCGGTTGGCAGAGGTGGTGGCGCCTCAGACGCCGGAGCATTTGCTGGGGGCAGCGCTCTGGGATCCGCTTGAGGCAGGCGCTTATCTGGCGGCGCATGGGCAAAAGCAGGCAGCTGTGGAGCTGGGGGTGGAACAGGCCTATACCCAGGTGTGGCAACAGGCCAATTTTACAACCGGCAGCCTTTCCCGGCAGCAGGTTGAGGCGCTGTATGGCCAGCGGCTGCTGCTGTCGGCGTCTCAGCTGGACCGGCAGGCGGAGTGCCGGTTGTCCTATTTTCTGCAATATGGCCTGCGAGCCAAAGAGCGAAAAGAGGCGACGGTGGATCCGGCGGAATTTGGCACCTATGTGCACCGCGTTTTGGAGGCCACCTGCCGGGCGGTGGAGGCCAAAGGGGGCTTTCATCAGACGGCTTTGGAACAGACTTTGGCGCTTGCCCGGCACTTTTCCCAGACCTATGCCCAGGAGCGGTTCCAAGAGCTGGACTCTCAGCGGCAGCGCTATCTGTTCCAGCGCAATGGGAAGGAGCTGGAGCTGGTGGTACAGGAGCTGTGGGAGGAGCTTTCGGCTGTGGGATTTACACCGGCGGCTTTTGAGCTGGGCTTTGGCGTGCCCGGCGGGTTGGACGCAGTGCCGGTGCCGGGAAAACAGATGGACGCGGCGCTGCGGGGCTTTGTAGACCGTGTGGATGTATTAGAGCAGGACGGCCACCGGTATTTTCGGGTGGTGGACTACAAAACCGGAAAAAAAGAGTTTGACTATTGCGACGTGTACAACGGGGTAGGGTTACAGCTATTGCTGTATCTATTTGCCCTGGGGAGCCAGGAGAGTTCTCCGCTGGGAGAGGATTCAATTCCAGCTGGCGTTCAGTATTTTCCCGCCAGGGTACCTCTAATTTCCGCAGACGGCCGGTTGCAGCCGGAGCAGGCGGTGGAAAAGCGGGCGGAGGAGGCCAAGCGCCATGGTCTGCTGCTGGCGGAGGACGCGGTGATTCGCGGCTGTGCGCCGGAGGAGGATTTGCGCCGGCTGAGCTGTGGCTACAACAAGCAGGGAGAGCCGACCGGGGATGTGGCGGACCGCAGGCAGATGAAGCTGCTGGAGCGGTATGTGTTTCGTGTGGTGGGAAGACTGGTGGACGAGATCGCCTCAGGGGATGTTTCGCCCAATCCCTATACCAGAGGAACTGCCCACAACGCCTGCACCTATTGTCCCTATGGCGCCATATGCCGGCTGGACCGGGAGCGGCAGCGGCGTAATTACCGGGCGATGCCGGCAAAGACATTTTGGGAAATGGTAGAGGCGGAGGTGAAGCGCAATGGCTGAGGAATTGACACTACAGCAGCGGCAGGCTGTGGAAAATCGAGGCGGGAAACTGTTGGTGTCGGCGGCAGCTGGCTCTGGCAAAACCAAGGTGTTGGTGGACCGCCTGATTGGCTATGTGCTGGACCCGGCATGCAGCGCCAACCTGGACGAATTTTTGATCATCACCTATACCAAGGCGGCAGCGGCGGAGCTGCGGGGAAAAATTGCGGCGCGGCTTTCGGAGCACATAGCGGCGCATCCGGAAAACCGGCATCTGCAAAGACAGATGCAGCGGTTGTATCTGGCGAAAATCTCCACAGTTCATGCCTTTTGTGGGGACCTACTTCGACAATACGCCTATTTTTTGGATATTCCCGGGGACTTTCGGGTGGCCGACGAGCCGGAGTGCAGGCAATTGCGAGAGGCCGCCACAGCGCAGGTGTTGGAGCAGGCCTATGCGCACGCGCCGGAGAATCAGGCGTTTCGGGCCTTTGTGGACACCCAGGGGCTGGGCCGGGACGATCGGATGGTGCCGGAGATGATCTGCCGGGTTTATGACAGCGCCAGGTGTCATCTTGATCCGCAAGCGTGGCTGGAAGAATGCGCTTGCCATGCCCAAACCGGTACAATGTCTGACGCCGGACAGACGGTGTGGGGCCGCTATCTGATGGAGGCGCTGTTTGCCTGGCTGGACTGGCAGATAGACAGCATTGCATCTTGCGCTCGGGAGGCGGAGCGCCGGCCGGAGCTATCCAAGGTAGCCGCTTTGCTGCGGGAGATAGAGGGGCAATTGCGCTTTCTTCGCCACGCCAAAACATGGGACCAGGTGGTGGAACGGAAAAATATTGAATTTGGCAGGATGACCTTCCCCAGGAAGCTGGAAGACCCTATCCTTGCCGGCCGAATCAAGCAGGTGCGGGAGCAGCTAAAAAAGGAGTTGGGCAAACGGCTTCGCCCCTTTGCCGACGCCTCGTCCCAGGTCCTTGCGGATTTGGATGGCGCCAAGTTGGCTGTAAAAGGCTTGATCGAGCTGGCGCAGGCCTTTGGCAGGGCCTATGACGCCATGAAACGCCATCGCCGGGTATTGGATTTTAGTGATTTGGAGCACAAAACCCTGGATTTGCTGTTGGGGAAGGCCCGCTCTGGGCCGACCAAACTGGCCGGTGAGATTGGCAGCCGGTTCCGGGAGGTGATGGTGGACGAGTACCAGGATTCCAACGCCGTACAGGACGCCATTTTCTCCGCCCTGACCCAAAAGCGGCAGAACTGCTTTATGGTTGGCGATGTAAAACAGTCAATCTACCAGTTCCGTCTGGCGGATCCTGGGATCTTTTTGGAAAAGTACCATACATATGCCAGCGTAGAGGAAGCGGGACCGGGGCAGGGGAGACGGGTCCTGCTCAGCCGCAATTTTCGCTCCTGCGGCGCGGTGCTGGAAGCGGTGAACGATGTGTTTGCCCGCAGTATGTGTCCGGCTGTGGGCGGACTGCGGTATGGTCCAGCGGAGGCGCTGGTGGAGGGAATTCCCCACGGACCGCTGGAGGAGCCGGAGGTGGAGCTGCACAGCCTATGGGTCCAGGAGGACACATATGAGGAAGAGGCGGCGTTTGTGGCGGAGCGAATCTGCCAGATGCTGGACGGCGCCCATTTGGTCCGGGATAAGGTGGGCCTGCGGCCCATTGTACCGGAGGATATTGTGTTTTTGTTGCGTTCGCCCAACTCTGTCGGGCAGGCG
>CAOJND010000132.1 GCA_948439445.1 uncultured Eubacteriales bacterium
CCTCTTCCGAGAGAATGGCGCCGGTGATCTTATCCTCCAGATATTTGTTGGGCGTCAGCGCATGGAATAGACTGTCTAGCACAGTGGGCTTCTCGTCGTCAGAGCAGTAGCTTTTTACCGTTCTGGTGCAACGCAGCACCCCGGCCACAGCCAACAGCTCCTTTGGCGACATGCTCCCCCCTAGGTCCGCCCGCTCCAAGCTGTCCGCCACATCGCGCAGGTCGGAAAAGCCGGGATTGCCCTTCTGGGTGGCCAACTCTGAGGCCGCCGTAGTCTGCTCCAGCAGCAGCCGGACTTGCTCCAGATCGGAAACAGGCCGTAGCGCCAAACAGGCCCTCTTTCCCTCTTGACTGCCGGCGCAAGCTGCAAGCTGCTCCAAAACCCGATCCAATTCCAATTTATGAAAAGATTTTTCGTACAATTCAGACATGGTTTTCTCCTACAGTTATGTACTTATAAAAGCATTACGGATTTGTAAAAATCCAATGTGGAAAAGCTTCGCTCCAATTGGGTGGTCAAATACGCCTCCGTCACACCGCAAAGCTGCTCTAAGGCTCCGGCACTCAGCCGAAAGCAAAGCAGCCGTCTCGCAGGACAGCCTGCAAGATACCGCATGGCCTCCAACACCGCCGGATCCACCGGCATCCGAAGTCCGCCAGAATCGCCGCTACGGCAGCCGCTGCATTCCAGACGTCCGGCGGACAGATCAAACCGGTCGGGCTGTGGATTGCCGCACATATGGCAGCCGGAAAGCTCCGGCGTATATCCCGCCAGGCAGGCACCCCGTAGCTCAAACGCCGCCTTAATCTGCGGCTCAGGCAAATTTCGCTTCGACAGCGCGTACAGACAGTTCAGCACCAGGCTGAGCAGCTCCGGGTTGGGCAAATCCTCCTGGGATACAACCTCCGCCACCTGTGCCATATAGACGCCCAGAGACAGCTTGCTCAGCTCTCGCCGCAACTCGGAAAACAGCTCAATGGAGCTGGCCTCATTGATGGTGTACATATTCCGGTACTCAAACAGCGTGAACGCCCCATAGGCCAGCAGCTGGCAAGGCGCTGTCAGGGGGCTATTTTTTCGCCGTAGCCCCCTGGCCTTTACGGTTAAAAGCCCGCGATCCGGCGTCAACAGCTTTAGTAGCGCGTCCCGATCATTGTAGTCCGTCACCCGCAGGACTAGCCCCTGCACATTCCAATACATGTGGTTCCTCCACTCGTCTTGCTTTCTGGTAGAGCAAATACATCTCCGGCGCGCCTGTTTCTAAAAACATTTGCCAATAGTCTCCCGCATTCATCTCCATCCCTCCGCCTTTAGGATTTGCGACGGCTGGGAAATTAGACCTGGAAATTATTCTCTATAGCCAAAATTGCGCACCAGAAAATCGCTGTCGCGCCAATTTTCCTTAACCTTAACCCATGTGGTCAGGTAGATTCGAGTGCCCATGAACCGTTCGCAGTCCGTCCGGGCCATGGTGGATATTTTTTTCAGCATTTCCCCATGCTTTCCAATGATAATTCCCTTGTGGCTGGCCTTTTCACAGTAGATGGTTGCGTCCAGATCAATAATTCCATTGTCCCGCTCTGAAAATCGTGTGATTTCCACCGCGGTTCCATGGGGCACCTCTCGTTCCAGGCACCACAGCAGCTTCTCCCGAATGATTTCCGCCATAACCTGCCGCTCCGGCTGGTCGGTGGTGGCGTCCTCTGGGAATAGGAAGGGGCCATCCAGCGCGTACTTTTCGCACTGCGTCAATAGATCTTCCACCCCGTCGCCGGTCTTTGCACAGATGGGGATGATGGCGTCAAAGCTGTGTACCTGAGCATAGGCGGCAATCACAGCCAATAGGTTTTCCTTTTCCACCGTGTCGATCTTGTTGATGGCCAAAATTGCAGGGCATTTTCGCTCTTTTAGCTGGGCGATCAGCGTCTGCTCCTGCGGCCCTAGCGTTGGAACCGGCTCCACCACCAAAATAGCCAGATCCACATCGGCAATCGAGCTTTTGGTTACATTCACCATGTAGTCGCCTAGCTTTGTCCTGGGTTTGTGAAACCCAGGAGTGTCCACAAACACGAATTGGGTCTGCCCCTTGGTCAAAATGCCACAGATCCGATTCCGTGTGGTCTGCGGTTTATTGGAAACAATGGCAATTTTCTCGCCGACCAGTTGATTGGTTAAGGTGGACTTGCCCACATTGGGCCGTCCGGCAATGGTAATCATCGCTGTTTTCGTAGCCATAGCGCTTCTCCTTCTTTTGTCAGTTCCGCTGCATTCTGGGAATCCCCGCGGCGATTGCCTCTTCCCTTTTTCGCATCTGCGCCTTTTGAGGTCCTTCGTCCAAATGGTCGTAGCCCAGCAGATGGAGCATGGAATGGATGGTCAAGTACCCCACCTCCCGGCGGGCACTATGTCCAAATTCCCTTGCCTGGGCAATGGCGCGCTGGATGCTGATACACATATCGCCCAGCGGACAAAGGCCGGTTCCTGGATCCAAATATTCTGACCAATCCGCCGGCAGCTTTCCGGGCGTCAGCCCAAACATGGGAAAGCTGAGCACATCCGTGGGCTTGTCCAGCTTCCGGCTGGCCCTGTTAATGGCTTGAATACCTGCATCGTCGGTCACCAAAATATTCACTTCGCAGGGAACTCCTACCCCCTCCGCCTGAAGGGTCGCCTCCACGCAGGTGATGATAATGCTGCGCACTGCCGCTCGGTATAGCATCCGGTGGGATACCGTGCGGTCAAAGGTCAGTTGGATGTTATTCTTTCCCATTTGTTTTTCTCCGATTGGACCCTTTATAAGAGGGAGCTGGCTTTTTGGGTTCTGGCTTCCGGTCCGCCCGTTCGTAGGCGTTGATGATCTCCTGCACTAGAGCATGGCGCACCACATCCGCCGCCGTCAGGCGGCAGATGGCAATGTCGTTGACCCCCTCCAACACCCGGATGGCATCCTTTAAACCGGAGACTTTGTCCTCCGGGAGGTCAATTTGGGTGATATCGCCGGTGATGACAATTTTAGAGCCAAAGCCCAGACGGGTCAAGAACATTTTCATTTGCTCCCGGGTGGTATTTTGCGCCTCGTCCAAAATAATAAAGCTATCATCCAGCGTCCGGCCCCGCATATAGGCCAGGGGCGCTACCTCAATGGAGCCGCGCTCCTGGTACTTCTGGAACGTCTCCGCACCCAACATGTCGTATAATGCATCGTACAATGGGCGCAGGTAGGGATCCACCTTGTTTTGCAAATCTCCTGGCAAGAAGCCCAGGCGCTCCCCCGCCTCCACCGCTGGGCGGGTTAATACAATCCGATTTACCGCCCGATCCCGGAAGGCAGCCACTGCAGCGGCCACCGCCAGATACGTCTTTCCGGTGCCGGCAGGGCCAACTCCAATGGTCACTGTGTTTTTTGTAATGGCGCGCATATAGTTCTGCTGGCCAACCGTCTTGGCTTTGATCGGCTTGCCTCTGGCGGTAATACACACCACATCCTTGGCAATCTGGGCAAGCTGTTCCTCGTTCCCCTCCCGTACCAGGGTGATCAGATAGCGTACCCGCTGTTCGTCTATGGTCTCGCCCTTGGCAGCCAGAGCCAACAGGCTTTCCAGGGTGCGTACCGCTTTATCTACGGCTTCCTCCTGCCCGCTGACCTTCAGCTCTGTCCCCCGGTTGACAATGGTAACTTCCAGCGCCTCTTCAATCCGCTTTACATTTTCGTCAAAGGAGCCAAAGACCGCAATCAGGTCTTCCACAAGCTCTGTGTTGACGCTTCGTTCAATCAGCTTTGCCATTGGTTTTAAATATCTCCCCGTTCTGTTGTCGTGCGATCATTTCCTGGCAAGCGTACTCGCCTGTCATCTGGTAAGCGTTTTCCAGCGATTCCAGCTGCTCTTGGTGGTCCATTATCTCCCCCGCCACCATCGTTTTGGTCAGATAATCGGTGGAAAACCGGCACAGCTCAGCTTGTGCCTCCTCTGGAGAAATGGAAAATTCTTGCGGCTGGTAGTAAGTGATCGTCTCCACTGCCCACCCCAAAGGTAAAACAAAACCTCCAGGAAGGGTCAGATGGTGTATCTCTGTCATTTTACCACAAGTGCCTGTAAGAATTCCACTGTTTTTGCCGAATTTTATCCGTTTTTTTCCGATCAAAAGGCTATATTTCTTTTCTTTACCGGTTACGTCACCCTTCCGGGTCCAGTCGGCAGGCAAAAGCGCAGACAATTCCCGGTTTGTCATGGCATAAATCTCCGCTTTGGCCCGAGTGGCCTGAATAGATAACCCGCAGTCCGTATAGCCGGAAACCAGCAATTCCCCCGCCTGTACAGCCTGACCTATTTTGCACAGAGGATTGCCTTGCAGCACAGTTACCTCGGTGATCACTCCCTCTCGGCTAGCTACTACATTGCACACCCCCGGAGCTTCCGCTGGGGTATCAATCAGGGAACGCTCCCGCACGGAAATGGTGGCCACACAGCCGGCAGTATTAATCCCAACCCATTGTAGCTGTGGAATCACGCCAAGGAGCTTATTTTTCACCTGCTCACTGCGAATCCCACGCCTTGCAGTCCAAAACCGAATGCCGCAATCCTCCGCCGCCTCCAAAATCTGTCTACTGGGAACTGATTGATTGCCTTCTACCCGTACCAGGAGCACCCGCCCGGGAAGGTAAAGAGAAAACGCCAGCATACATGCTGCTAACCCTAGTAAGACTGGCCGTTTGAGTAGTCCCTTACAAGTCCAATAGATTCCCTTTCGACGGAGAATCCGAAGCCGTTCTCCCCGCCGGTCGGCCAGCTGCGCCAGCTTCCGAAATTCTCGACGGGAGATTCGAAAGCATAGAGTCAAATCCCCAGTCAATGTAGCGTCTTGTACATGCACGCCGTGGCTGGTCAAAAAAGAAATCGTAC
>CAOJND010000133.1 GCA_948439445.1 uncultured Eubacteriales bacterium
TAAACAGCTTGGCAAAGCGGCCCTTCCCTTTGCTCTTCACATAAAAATAGCCAATAATGGAAAAAACCACTGCGCCGATGAAATTCACAAACAGATCGGACATGGTGTCAATCAGGCCGATATCCAGGTAGCCCCCCAGACCCAGGGCCTTTTGGCTCCCATCCCCATATACCAAAATTACATCCGCCACATTCTGTACATGATAGGGAATATTGTGCCCGCCAGGATCCAGGCTGACGGAATTAAACGCCGCGACAATGGTATCCTTTTGCATATCCAGCCCAAAGAAGCTGTCCATCCCCCACTCAAAGAACTCCCACAAAACGCCAATGGTCATGGAGAAGCAAAACGCGGTCAGCGCCACATAAAATGGCGATAGGGTCATGGAAATACGCTTGTTCTCATTGAGTATGTTTACCACAGAGAAGCCCAACGCCGCAAACAGAAAACCGTTGATGGTGTGCATCACCGTATCCCAATGGGAGAAGATTACATAATATTCCTCAATTTCTCCCAAAATCTCTGTGGAAAATATGATAATCAGCACAATAATTTCCAATGTATCCGGAAGATCCACATGGAGCCTGCGCTCCACAATACTGGGCAAGGTGAACAGCAGCAGCGTCAGAATGCAAATATACACATTTTCGTAGTTGCGATTGACAATCTGGGCAGCCATCACCAAAATGACCAGCAGACGTAGAATCAGGTATACCGACAGGACCAATTTCTTATTTTGGATATGCCGGAAACGATTCTTCTTCTTTAATTTATCCATAGGCTTCCACCCCATCCATCCACATAATTCGCCCCATGCCGGCCAGTTTAAGCCGGGTACAAATTGGTAACCAAAATCAGCAGCGGCACCACCATGGTAAACAGGCTAATCAGCCATGGATACAGCGTCCGCCGGGAACAGTACATCATCAGCAGGCAACCGCCAGTCAACGCCAAGGGATAATAAATTGCCTTCGCCTGCGGAATCATATATTTAAAGTTTCCGTCCTTCAGTAAAACCAGGCCCACTGTCTGCGGCAGCATCTGCTGGTTCAGCCTTGCCAGATACACTGCCAGGCAGATCACCGGAATGGACAACAGCAGCTTCCGGCTGTTATAAATCACGGACCAGATCTGCGTCAGCACCGGACAAACATGCCGGTATGCTGTCTGTAGGCTGGTTCCCACCGTTTGACAGACTTTTTTTACCTGCTTTCCCGCACTTTGTTTATCCATAAATAACCTCCGGCAACTCTTTTTTCTCATGATACCATATCTTCCCTCAAAAAGCAAGGCGGCAACAGCCATCCCAATCGGTTTATCCCCTGCCCGCGCTTTAGCTCCGCCGGTTCTCCCGATACAACGCCGCCAGGCCCTTAATCAGCAGATCCTTATCATAAATAATCTGTCTGCGGCACAGTGGGATAATAAATTTCGCAATCCCTCCTGTGGCGATCACCGTGGTCTTCTGACCAAGCTCCTGCTCCATCCGGTCGATCATCCCGTCCAGCATGCAAGCGGTACCCAGCATAATGCCGCTTCGCATACAGTCGATGGTACTCCGGCCAATCACCTTTTTGGGACGGTCCAACTGAATCCCAGGCAGCAGCGCCGTCCGGCTGGTCAACGCCTCCAAAGAGATCTTCACCCCAGGGCAGACGCAGCCGCCAATATGCGCTCCGTTCTGGTCTAGAACCGCAATGGTGGTGGCGGTGCCCATATCAATGATAATCAGGGGCGGTGTGTACTCCCGCAACGCCGCCACATCAGCAACCACCAAATCTGCGCCCATCTGGCCCGGATTTTCAATCAAAATATTCAGGCCGGTCTTCAGCCCGGGACCAACTACCAGACTGCTTTTTCCCGTCAGCTTCATAAGCGCCGTACGGATCGAATTCAACACCGGCGGCACAACCGAGGAGATGATACTCCCCTCAATGGTAGAAAGCGCCACGCCATATACATCCATGATGGTTTTCAGCTCCACACAATACTGATCCGAGGTCTTTACCACATCGGTGTGAATCCGCGCTTCAAATAAAATCTGGTCCGCCTCCACGCCGCCCAGCACAATGTTGGAATTTCCAATATCCACCGCTAAAATCATCGATAATCCTCCAAATCTGCCTGCTGCAAAATTCTACAGGCCATAATCTTATGATTTTCCAGCTCCACCAGGCCGACGCTGCCGCCATAGCCGCTACAGGAGCCTGGATTGAGCACCCACAGGCCGTCCTCCTCCTGGTGGCAATCCGCGCGATGGGTATGGCCATACAGGACAATCGTCGCCGCACTGGCTCTGGCAGCAGTTAGAAGTTTTTCAAGCCCTGTCTTAACGCCGTGGCGGTGGCCATGGGTCATATAAAACTGCACCCCGCCAATGGGATAGCTGAGAATCTGCTCCTGGCCGGGGGTGAAATCAAATGCGTCGCAGTTTCCAGCCACCTGGTAAAACCGAAGCGCCGGATGCTCTTTCGCCATCTGCATCCCGTCTTGATAGTAATCCCCCAGATGAACCACCCCATCCGGGCGGAGCACCGCAATCGCCTGCCGCATAAACGACAACGACGAATGGGAGTCAGAAAGAATCAGAATCTTCATAGGCACCATCACCCTCCACCGCGCATATAGTATAACAAAACGAACAGGTCTATATTATAGCAGGCCTTTTGATGGGAGGCAACAACATGGAGCAAAATACACAGAATTTTTCACGCGCCGAGCTGACCCAGCTTTTGCGCACCCCCGCCGGTCAGAACCTGATGGCCCTGATGCAAGAAAAACACAGCGCCGAATTACAGCAGGCGATGGCGTTGATTATGGCTGGCCGCAGCGACGAAGCCCAGCGTCTATTATCACCAATTCTTCAATCTCCTGAGGCCCAATCTCTATTGGGGCAGATGGGAGGTAACCATGGATGATTTTCAGGATCGGATCGGGGCTATTTTAAACAATCCGCAGATGATGGGCCAGATTCTTTCCATGGCCCAGGCACTGGGACAGTCCTCGCCTTCCCAGCCGGCACAGCGGCCACAGACGCCACAACCAAGTCCGGAGGTCCGTGCGCAGCCAAGGCAGTCCTCCTCTACAGAACTTTCCATGCTACAAGGTCTGCTGCAAAAGCCAACCGGCCCTGATGCAGCGCAGAGAATGCTGCTGCAAGCACTACAGCCCTACTTGGGACCTGATAAACTCCACCGGTTGGAGCGAGCCATTCAGGCCGCCCACTTGGCACAGCTGGCCTCCTCCATGCTGGGACAGATGGGCACCCCATCCAGTGAAAGCAGGTGAAGCATGTATAACCGTTATGTTCCCCAAGCCGATGGCAGTTATCACCGCAGCCGTGTTCCAGATTCCCCCAGGCCTGCCACACCACCACCCAGGCAGGAGCCAAAGCCTGAACCAAAACCAGACTGTAAGCCAGATCAAAAACCAGACCATAAGCCTGATCACAAGCCCGACTGCAAACCAGACCACAAACCGGATCAAAAACCAGATTGCAAACCGGATCCGAAACCGGCTCCCAAACCGAAGCCAGAGGTTTGTCCGCCAGGACCGTCGGAGCCATGCAAAAAATCGCCGCCCAGTGCTCCATCCCCTCCGCCCTGCTGCCCAGGGAAAAGCGCTGCCAGCTTTTTCCGACGGCTGCTACCAAAAAATCTAGAAACAGAAGACATTCTGGTTTTAATTCTGCTTTTACTTATGGCCAGCGACGACAGCGAGAATTGCAGCAATTTGCTGCTGACCCTTGCTATTTATCTACTAATTTAACAAAAAGCACCTATAGCAAGGACACTCCCTTGCTATAGGTGCTTTTTTATCCATCTCAAGTTTCAAAATCCTTTGGCGGCTCCGGCCGCAGTCCAAACGTCCAGGCAATCCCATCCGCGATTCTGCTACATGCTTTACCATCGCCATACGGATTGACCGCGTGAGCCATGGCGCCGTATGCCGCCGCATGATCCAATAGCGCTTGGGTCATAGAGATAATCTGCTCTGTCTCAACTCCGGCAAGCTTCACTGTTCCGGCTGCAATCGCCTCCGGCCGTTCCGTCTCCCGCCGCAGAACCAGAACTGGCCGGCCCAGCGCCGGTGCTTCCTCCTGCAATCCACCAGAGTCCGTCAGCACAAGATAAGAACGAGCCAACAGATTGTGCATCTGCTCCACATCCAAAGGCGCGATCAAATGCACCCGTTCCAAATCCCCCAGATATTGCTGCGCGCAGGCGCGCACCGCCGGACTGAGGTGCACCGGGTACACCACCTCCACATCTGGATTTTGCGCCACGATTTTTCCCACAGCCGTCATAATCTGCTCCATGGGCCGGCCATAGTTCTCTCGCCGGTGGCAGGTCAAGGTGAGGATTCGTTTTCCCATGAAGTCCAATCCATTTAGCACAGGCTCTGCAAAATGAAAGTCTGGCTTGACCGTAGTGGCCATGGCGTCAATCACTGTATTACCCGTCACAAAAATATGGCCTTGCACCGCTTCCCGCCGCAACTTCTCTGCATTTGCCTTGGTGGGCGCAAAATGCAGCGTTGCCAAATCACCCACTAGCGTCCGATTCGCCTCCTCAGGATAGGGGGAGTATCGGTCATAGGTACGCAATCCGGCCTCCACATGGCCCACGGGAATTTTGTGGTAAAACGCCGCCAAGGCCCCGGCAAAGGTGGTGGAAGTGTCCCCATGGACCAGAACCAGATCCGGCTTTGCCTGCTCTAAAACCGCTTCCATGCCCAGCAACGTCCTTGTGGTAATCTTGGACAGGGTTTGTCCCTGCTCCATAATATTCAAATCATAGTCCGCCTGCAGTTGGAAGCTCTCCATAACCAGATCCAACATCTGCCGGTGCTGACCGGAAAGGCAAATCCGGCT
>CAOJND010000134.1 GCA_948439445.1 uncultured Eubacteriales bacterium
TTTTCATAGATGCCAAACGCGAAGATAAACAGCACAATAATTGGCAGGACGAAGGTTAAATAGGGCCGCATCACATCGTGGATTTTCAGCCCGGAGCCGGTGTTGGCTTCCTGCTTAAAGTTCTTCCAGCCCCATCCATAGCGGGACACGCAGAACAGTAGATACACAAGCGATCCCAGGGGTAAAAATAGATTGCTGACCAGAAAATCCTCCACATCCAAAATCGCGCCTCCAAATTTGGCGAAGCCGTCCCACTGCCACAGATTATAGCCTAAGACGCAGGGGACGGACAGCACAATGATCAGCACCAGATTCCCCAGGGCGGATGCTTTGCGGCTGCATCCGGTCAGCTCCATGCCGCAGCAGATGATATTTTCAAATACTGCCAACACGGTGGACAGGGCGGCAAAGGCCATAAATAGAAAGAACAAACTGCCCCATAGCCGCCCTAAAAACATGTTAGAGAACAGATTGGGCAGGGTGATAAATACCAGGCTGGGACCGGAGGTCTGATCTACCTGGTAGGTGAAACAGGCGGGGAAAATAATCAATCCGGCAGTAATTGCTACAAAGGTATCCAGCAGAACGACCCGCACAGACTCTCCCAGTAGCGCGTGCTCCTTGCCAATATAGCTGCCGAAAATCGCCATGGCGCCAACGCCTAAACTCAGGGTAAAAAAGGCCTGATTCATAGCGCCGACCAATGTATTGACAAGACCCGTTTCTTTCAGTCGTTCCCAATCCGGCAGTAGGTAGAAGGAGAGCCCCTCTTTGGCGCCAGGCAGGAATAGGCTGTGGACAGCCAGCACCACCATGATACCAAGCAGCGCCAGCATCAGCACCTTGGTGATCTTTTCCAGACCGTTTTGTAGACCACGCATACAAACAAAAATACCAGTTGCCACGACCACAACCATCCAAAAACCCATGGTCACTGGGTCGGAAAGCATATCATTGAATACATTTGCCACGGCGTTGGTGTCCAGCCCCTCGAATCGGCCCCCGGCAGTGAGAAAGAAGTAGTGAATCATCCATCCGGTGACCGTGGTGTAAAACATCATCAGAAGATAGCAACCCACCAGGGTCAGGTAGCCGTGAATATGCCATTTTTGACCCGGCTTTTCCAAAGCCTGGTAAGCTTTCACCGGGCTTTTCTGACTTGCCCGGCCGACTGCAAACTCCATACACAAAATCGGAAGTCCTAAAATTACTAAAAACAGAAGATAAAACAAAACAAACGCGCCGCCACCGCCTTGCCCGGCCATGTATGGAAATTTCCACACATTTCCGATGCCAATGGCGCAGCCTGCTGAGAGCAGGATGAACCCCAATCTTGTTTTTAGCTTGTCTCGATGCATAAAACCACTCCTTCTCTTTTCCTTCGCTTTTTTCGGTCTACATCTTTTATTGAAGCAACTTGATATATTCCTCCAGCAAGTTGCTAAACCGACTTTCATAAACGCACTGCTTGGCCAGTGCCGTGTCATCGGTAATGATATTATCCACATTTAAATCCAGCAATTTCATGATGCTGTCTTTCGTATTCACGGTCCAGACGTAAAGCTGCTTTCCTGCGTTATGTACGGTGGAAATCAGGCTTTTGGTGACGTTGGTGGCCTCTACGCTGAAATGATCCGCCGCCGTCAGCTGATTGAGATCCCCATAGGCCAGGCTCATGACGTATACCGTGGTAACAGAGCTGTCATATGCCTTCACTCGTTCCAGAACCTGGTAGACCTGGGAGGTGATGACGCACGCGTCAGCAATGCCAGACTGCCGGATGATATCGACCACGCTTTGCTCAAAATCCGTCTCATGGCCGGTAGGCTTTAGCTCAATATTCAGCTTCATCCCTTTTTCCTTAGCAAGGGCCGCTACCTCCGACAATAGGGGGATTTTTTCCCCGGCGTAGGCAGGAGCAAAAAAGCTGCCGGCGTCCAGTTGGGCAATCTCTTCATAGGTCAGCTCCCAGGTGTTGGCGTCCACGCCGGTGGTGCGCTTAAAATTTGAGTCGTGAATTACAATCAGCTGACCGTCTTTGCTCTGCTGCACGTCAAGCTCGATCCAATCCGCGCCCAGGGCTTTGGCGCCTTCAAAGGCCCGCATGGTGTTCTCCGGATAAAACGCGGAGGCGCCGCGATGGGCGGTGACCTCTGTTTTGCGGACGTATTCAATCTGGGGATTGAGCTTGCCGGAGCACAGGAAATAGCCCAGAGCCAAACTGCCAATGAGAATCAGGCAGCCCAATGTAGCCTTGCAGATGGAAAAAAGCCGGTTTTTTTGCCCGGGCCTTTTCCGCTCTGGGGCGCTGCAATGCATGATTTGCTCCCCCAGCCGCTGCTTGTGCTGATAGAACAGTACGCTGACACAGCTATAGCTCATAGGCACGGAAAGTGCGCTCAAAATGGCCAGAGACAACGCCAGAATCATCCAGAAAATGGTGGAAATGATCCAGCGCAGAATAAATATCTCGGAAAACAGCTTTCCAATCCAAACAGCCAGGCTCATTCCCAGCAGGATGAACAGCAGATATGCCAGCGCGAATCCGGACTGCATCAGCAGCATAGAAAGAAGATCCCGTAGCCGCCGCTTACGGCTAAGCGCGCTGCTTTTTTTCCGGGCTTTCCAAAAAGAGCAGCCCTCCAGGGTGAAGTAGTGGAATGCGTAGAGCCATTTAGCCATGCAGGCACTCAGAAGCAAGGTGATGGCCAAGAGCAGTCCGGAGAGCGCGGCGTTGGTTTTCAAAAAGTCCAAAATAAATTCGGGGATGGATACGGTGCTAAGAAAACTGGAGGCCAACCCGATGTTGAGAAAAGGCATAAGTAGCAGCACTACGAAAACCAACAGAATATTGCTTGGAAGGAAGGCCCGCAGAGCATTTTTTATAGAAAAATGCAGAACTTGCCAAAGCCGCACCGGTTTTTTCTGCGCCGATTGGTCCAGGGTAAAGACCACCGCGCTGATGTCCAGCATGGCGCAGACTGTGGCAAGGATCAACAAAAGTACCAGAGCGGCAATGGTGACCGGACTGGCGAGAAACGCGCCGATATTTTCAAGCGTTAGATAGGAATAGCCGCGAAATTGCATAATCAGGTCGAATAGCCGCCACAGCAGCGGGATAAATACCAG
The DNA here is from genome assembly GCA_948439445.1 of uncultured Eubacteriales bacterium. GTDB lineage: Bacteria > Bacillota > Clostridia > Oscillospirales > Oscillospiraceae > Faecousia. The sequence goes on from CAOJND010000134.1 coordinate 3,130, forward strand.
AGAAGACGCCGCTTTATAGAGCAGTGCAAACCCAACTAGGGGCTTCCAGTTAAAGAAAACCAGCTCCCTTGCTTTTTTTAGGCGGTGCATTTGTTTCCCTCCATTTTCCGGGGACGTTCCACCGGTCTGTTACTTTTCAGTATAACCTACTTTATTTCCAAATGCAAGCTAACAAGGAAAAATGCTTGAATTTTCACGAGTTGGACCATAAAAAACGGGCGGAAGCGCTTGCGTTTGCAACCTTCCGCCCCAGATTATAAAATAGAAAAGCTTTGTGATTACATCCACTGGAGGATCCCATACAAAACCAATAGATGCACCGGATAGAATAAGTAAAATGCCGTCTGAATGACGGGACTATTGAAGTGCTTTTTTCCAGAGTATAGCCCAATGGGAATCAGCGCCGGCATGGCAAGCATCTCCACGGGAACGCGCTGCCCTGCCAGGGTAATGTAAGCGCCTCCAATGGCCCAGCACAGGCCTGCCATACCCAGAATCCAGACGGGCCAGATGATCCGGCGATTCCACGGCAGGGCGAATAGAGCTACCATTGCCACGCCCATGGCACCATAATCCGTATGAAGTAGCTCTGCCATCCAGCAGAAGAAAACCAGCGTAGCCGCTTTGACAAGAAGGAAGCGTGTCTTGCCCATGACCCAGACCATGAGCAGACCCAGCAGTAGGGTCAGCATAACGCTTTGGCTGCCGGGATACCAGATGCGCCCATGAAACAGCAGATCAAAGGGAATTTCGGATAAAATCGCGCCGATCAACAGCCGGCCGGCATATCGTTTTACGCTGCGGGTGTGGCGCAGGCCCTCGGCTAGCAAAAAACAGTAGATTGGAAACGCCAGACGGCCAATGGAACGTAGAAGCATACTGGGATATATGGTAGCGCCAATATGATCCAGCAGCATGGTCAGTACCGCAATGAGCTTTAATCCCTCTTGGGATAACCCCTTTTTGTTCATATGCTAGCCTCCTCTTGCGCCAGATCATCCACTGTGAGGCAGGGGAGCATAGCGCTCAGATTTCTCTGCCCGGATCAAGTATACGCAATTTGGCTTTCGTTGTCAAGCCTGCGGCTGGCACATGGGATCACGGCAGCAAACAGAACAGCTCGGTGAGGGCATGGCCAATGGCGGCAGCCAGCCGCTGCATACCCAGGCTGGAGGGGTGCAGTGCATCTGACGTCCGATAGTAGATTCCAGCGGAGTCTGCGCCGCTGATTCCACTGGTGTGGTAAAGATCCAAACAGGGAACCCCATATTGCCGGCATTTGGCCTTGATCGCCTCCGCTCGAAGCTGCCGGGTCATCGTGGCGGTGGCGGCGGTGGTGGTCAGCATGGCCTTGGGATCCGCGGTATTTTCGGAAAAGCCGGACTTGGTCTGCATCATGGTACAAAATAGAATGGGCTTTCCGGAATACGTGTTTAGCAATCCTGGGATCAAAACATTGAGTGCGCCATAGAAGGTGCTGGTATCCACACTGTTCCATGCGCCCAGGGGCACGGCGTTGTCATTGGTACCGCCCATAACGATGACAGCGTCTGCGCTGGAATCCATCTGGGCATATCGATTGACAAAGCAAGCGCCTTTTTCTGTTTCCAAAGACGCCACATAGGCAAGGCTGGTGCCGGAAATGCTGTAGTTTTGAAAGACAACG
>CAOJND010000135.1 GCA_948439445.1 uncultured Eubacteriales bacterium
GTAAAGGGGTTAAAGCAACCCACACCATGGAATTTCGATGGATTTTCCTCCGCCGGAAGGTAACCATTCCCCTTCTTCGTTACCACATGGAGCAGTACTGGCCGGTTCATCTTTTTTGCCACACGAAGCAAATAAATCAACTGTGGCAGGTCATGTCCGTCTACAGGCCCTAAGTAGGAAAAACCCATATCCTCAAAAATCGTCATTCGGATCAACGTTCGCTTGAGAATCTCTTTGACGCGATGAGTAAATTGATAGAGATACGTCCCCCCGGGGATCCGACTGGTTAGAGCACGAAACGCCCGTTTCATGCCAACATAGCTCCGCTTTACCCGGAGCTTGGACAAATGTTTGGAGATACCGCCCACATTTCGGTCAATGGACATCTCATTATCATTTAATATGATAATCATGGGTTCGCTGCTGTCTCCGGCATCGTTTAACCCCTCATAGGCCAGTCCACCTGTGGCGGCACCATCTCCCATCAGGGCCAGCACATGATAGTCCTCCCCCTGCAAGGTTCTGGCACGGGCCATCCCCAGCGCAATGGACACAGAACTAGAGGCATGTCCGGCCACAAACGCGTCGGTTACACTTTCCTTGGGTTTGGGAAAGCCTGCCATACCGCCAAGTTGGCGCAGACGGTCAAAGCTTTCCTGCCGGCCGGTCAGTAATTTATGCACATAAGACTGGTGCCCTACATCGAACACCAGCCGGTCTTTCGCGGTGTCGAACACCGTCTCAATCGCAACCGTAATTTCTACAACGCCTAGATTGGAAGCCAAATGGCCTCCTGTTTTCGCAACATGGGAAACCAAAAACTCCCGTATCTCCTGACATAGGATCTTCCGATCCGTATCGGTCAGAGCGAGCAGATCCTCATGGGTGCGGATAGATTCCAGGATACTCACAACAAGACACGACCTTACCGCTTTTTTTTCTTCCCTGGGAACCAATCAGGCAAATGGCGCAGGGTGTATAAAAAAACACCCACACCATGGACAATCTTTGTACAGGATCCAATGGCCACTGTTTTTCCTAAGGCCTTGCCACCTACCGTGACCGCCGCTACCAGAGCAGACATAAGAAGGGAAATAATCTTTGGCCAAGTAAACGAAAAATTTTGCAGAATTTGAGCAGCAATAATTGCCGAAGCGGACCCAGACACCACACCACAGATATCGCCCACAACGTCATTGCAAATAGAGCCAACCCGCTCGGCGTTGCGCAGAAGCCAAATACACTCCCGTGCGCCTGGTACCTTCCGGGCTGCCATGGAGTGGAAAGGCACCTCGTCGGCAGAGGTCACAGCCACACCGATGATATCAAATACAATGCCCACTGCCACAATGGCAAGCAGTGTCAAAAACGCTGTGACGATCCCACTACCATCCATCAGCTCCTCGGAAAGCAGAGAAATCGCGCCGGAAATAAAAATGGTTAATACAAAAATACTTCCTGCCCAACGGAGCGCCTTTCTTTTTGCTTTTCGCTGGGCTGCCGGGTCTGATTTAGACACAGAAAATACCCCTTTGTAATTTCAAAGTGGCGGTGGCAGACAGGATAAATCTTACGGCTTAGGTCGGGTTGGATTTCCCCAGACAGAACCTGCCGTTGCCGCACAGGCCGTTTCCGTTTCGTCCATCTGCTCGGGAGTTGCCTACCCGAATACCCGATTGCCACTGAGTCCGTACTGCAATCTCCTGTCTGCCCAGTTATGACAGCCTAGGTGATTTCCACAACAAAACAAACTGATTCTTAGCCTCTTTTGCAAGTATGGTTTCCAGGAGCAATAACCACAAACGCTACGGCCATAGCGCATTGCGGTCTGATCTCCTTTCCCCAGCATACTCACTCAAGGCAGGCTACGCTGCACACAGCACACGATTCTGTGCACCGCATTGCAGGTTCTATCCACATTCGTACGCGGACGGGAGCCCACCTTCGTGGGGAGGCGTCCGCCGTCGCACAAGATGAGGTCTCCACGGAAGCCGGGTCGGATATCTCATGCCATTGGGATGCGCCCGGGATCCTTAACCCCCAGCATCCACCCTAAACTGGGCGTAAAAAGCAAACACCAGGGACTTCACAGATGTGCCCTTCAAAGGATTTTTAGGCCCTTCCTGGGAACCAGCAGCTTTGACTAGGATACTGCACCGCCGGCACCATCATAGCATACTTTTCATGAATATACAAGTTTTTTTTCATAGTTTTCGTTGGATTTGGATAAATAAAAAGTGGGCGAAGAAAGAAACCTTTCTTCGCCTACAAGATCCGTTAGGTCTGGAGAAACAGCTCCTCCACAATGTCGCTGTGGGTCGCCACAATCTCCACCTTTTTTAGTTCTTCTTTGGAGAAAAAACGCAATTCTCGGGATTCCTTGCTGATACGTAGCTCCGGCGTTTGGTCCAACTCCAGCGCGAATACCACAATCACCATCCGCCAAACACTTCCGTCCTGGTAGGCGGCAATCCGTCCTGGCTCCCCATAGACCTTTAATTTCCGAAATTGAGCCGGCTGGAACCGTAGGCCGAGCTCCTCATAAACTTCCCGGGCTATCCCCTGTGCTTCTGTCTCCCAAGGCTTAACACCCCCGCCAACCAATCCCCACAGGTTGCTGTCCCGACGCTTTTCCAGCAGCAGCTTGCCATCAAAGGTTAAGATTACATTGGCACCCAGATGGGCCTTCATGGTTGGCTTCGGCGCATTTGGATCATCCCGATAAAATGTGACAATGGACATTGGAAACCCCTCCCCTATTTTTTAATTTTATCACAAGTTTTGACAATTTTCCAGACAAATCCCCGATTTCACTACGAAATCCATCGAGACAATCTCCAGCTATGATTACGCACCAGATATTTCAGCTCCAGAAGTTGCTCCCGGTCCTCTATCCGGGCCCTACACAAATACAGCATTGCTTCCATTCCCACATATTCTACATGTTTGACACTAATAACCTGGTCAATATTGACACGGATCATTTGGCACGACGCTCCCTCCATTTGAAACCGCAGAGGCCGCAATTCTCCCCGGAGATTGCATAGGCTAATCATCTCCACCGGAATCCCGCTGGGGTCCATTTTTCTCACCTCCGAACATTTGATCTTATAATAGATCATTTGTTTTGTTTTTACAAGTGGAAAGTTTTGCTTGCTATCCAAAAGGAATTTTGTTATACTGTAAAAAGCTTCTCCATTCGATTTTTTCCAACAAATACCGTTTAGCTTTAGGAGATTTTGAATATGAAAAAAAGGATTATTGCAGGCTTTTGTATTCTCCTAGCCATCATTTTACTCTTTCCTATCCCCATGCATTTAAAAGACGGTGGTAGTGTGGAGTATCGCGCGATATTGTATACAGTGAAGGTAGTACATCAGCTCAATCCGGTTGCAGACACCACGCAGCCATATCGGGAAGGAACCATCATAGAGTTCCTTGGAATTGAAATTTTCAATAATGTTACATGATACAGAGCCAGGCATAACGCCAAGTGCTGAATCCGGCGAATTTTCTTGTATTTTGGAGGTGCTGCAATGCTGAGATATCCTTGTTTGGTGATGGACCATGACGATACTGTGGTGCGCAGCGAAGAGACGGTGAACTACCCCTCCTTTTGCCAAGCGCTGGATTTTTTCCGCCCTGGACAGACCATTGGTCTGGAGGAATTCACCCGCTGGTGCTTTTCCCCAGGTTTTATCAGTATGTGCCGGGACAAATTTGGATTTTCTGATCAGGAGCTGGACGATGAGTTTCAGATGTGGCTATCCTATGTCCGGGACCGGATACCGCCTCCCTTTCCAGGGATTGACCGGTTGCTTCGTAGGCAGCGGGAAGAGGGTGGACTGATCTGCGTTGTCTCCCACTCTGGTCGGGAAAATATTACACGGGATTATCAGGCCCATTTTGGCATGACGCCGGATGCGATCTATGGCTGGGATCTGCCGGAGCAGCACCGGAAACCCAGTCCATATCCACTAGAAGACATCATGGTTCGATACCACCTCAGCCCCAGAGAACTTTTGGTGGTGGACGATCTGAAGCCAGGCTACGATATGGCCAGAGCAGCAAATGTGGACTTTGCTTTTGCAGCCTGGGGCAGAACCAATGTGGCGGAAATTCCCGTCTTTATGCGGAAATATTGTGACTTCGCCTTTGACACGGTGGAGTCGTTGGAACAGTTTCTATTCCTTTAAGTTCCAGACGATAAAACCAGCGGACAGAGCCTTTTTCTGTCCGCTGGTTAATTTGTCTATTTCATTTAAAATGTTGCCACATCCGGTTCCGCAGGGGTTGCTTCCCGGACAGAGATCGCTGTCAGCACTGGTCCTAGATCGCCTTTGTATAAAGGATGCTTTTCTGAGCTGACCTTCGCCGTAACCGTGACCCAGCTTCTGGGCTTCAATTCCTTCGATTTGGCATACCGGCAGGGAATCCCGCAAAATTGGATATCCTCCACACAGCAGGTCATCACAAACCGGCCAGGGGCAAACATGCTGTTGCGGTCCCGCCGGAGCATGGCCACCTGCCCCTTGAACTGAACAGTCTTACCATCGTATTTATCCGGCTCTTCCGAGACGTCCCGATACCAAAGGGCATAATCCTCATCGTTGATTTCAATCAAAGGCGCATGGATGTCAAAGGGAAGTGGGTCCTCCCGGTCGTCAAACTCGGTGGTTCCATCCGTATAATCGTACAGAATATCCACCCGGCGGTTGGCGGCCCGGGCCAGCTTGTGAAACGGCATG
>CAOJND010000136.1 GCA_948439445.1 uncultured Eubacteriales bacterium
GATGGCTCGAATCCGCAACAGCAACACCACAGGTTGTACCAAGTTCGAGTATGCGCGGTCTACGCCGGAGTGGAATTGCGGTATTTTCATCGATATCTTTCCCCTATACAATGTGGCGCAGGGAAAGCTGTCGTTGCTGAAGCAAAAGAGTAGGGTTTTCTTTTACCGCCTGGGAATCAAGGGCTATGAGCGGAAACAAAAGTTGCTGCGCTGTGGCAGACCCACCTGGAAGCAAATGTGTAGGCCGGAGATGCTGCTGTGGAATGTGCTGCATCTATTTATGGACCACCAGGGCTTGTCCAAGCGTTTCGACGCAGCCTGCGCCATGGTTCAGGAATCGGACCAGGTGGGTATGCTCTCGTTCTTTGGGTTTCGGGAGAATTTTATCTGGCCCAAGCAGTGGTGGAAGGAGACGGTGCTTTTGCCGTTTGAGGACGAGATGATTGCGTGCCCCAAGGGATATGATCAAATTCTGACCCGCCAGTATGGAGATTATCGGGTATTCAAACGGGGAACGGCTGTTCACAGCTTGGTGGTTTTCGACCCGGACATGCCCTACCGGCAGAAGCTGCAAGAATCCTTTCGGTCATAAGGTACAGTCGTGTGTCCCGATGGGAATACCATGCCGTGGGGGTTCATTCCGATCCTAAAAGGTCGAACGAGGCAAAGATCGCGCCATCCATGGCGACAATAGCACGCATGGGGATCACCAGCCCATCGCCCAGTGATATTATCTGGGCGATGGGGTCGATTTTTTGTACCTGACCGGCGACGCGAAGATATTGGCCCCCCTCCTTTTTCGGATCCGGCTGAAAAAAGGTAACGGTAATTTGGGGCTTTTCCTCCAACCGCCGGGCCAGAAGCTGCAATTTTTGGTCTAGTAGCCACTGCTCCGACTCGTCCAGCTCCACCGGCTGCTGGGTTAGCCGGGCGGTTTCTCGCACAACGGCGTCGAAGCCTGTCAGGGCGGCGAAGGGGGCGAACTGGGCGGCGCGATCCTGGACGGGCATATGGGCGTGATTTGGGGAGACATGGTGAGGCAAATGGATGATATCGTCATAGCGGTGGGAATTTGTCAATAGGCCCATAGCGTGGAGCTCCTTTCTATGCTTTGTGACCACCGATTTGCTGATGCCGGGAGATGGTGGTGGCGCCCTCTTCCAGATTCATCCCCTTGAGGATGGCGTTTTTTCCATATTTTTTCCGAATGGCCAGTACGGCCTGCTGTTGCCGCCGCTCCCGCTCCAACGCTGCCTGAGCTTGCACCTGGCTCTTGGGATCAGAAAATAAGTCCAACTGAACAAATTCCGCTGCTTCGCCCGCAGCAGAACGGGGAACGACCCGGCAGGCGGCGAGATTGACCCTGCGCACCGATAACGCCGGGTCTACAATTTTGTCGAACAGTTCCATAACGGCTTGGGTGATGCATCGAGTGGAGCTGGATTTGCATGTCAAATTGGCGGTCCCGTGGGCGTGTTTGGGTATTCTGCGGCCATAACGGTCGGTGGTGGTGGGGCCTGCGTAGGCGGCGCTTCGTTGGGGATCTGTGAGATTGGAGGTGTCGTAGCCCACCGTCAATACCAGCTGATCGGTTATAAGATTCTGATCCACCAGGTCCAAGGCCATCAAATCCGCCATTTCCCGCACGATTAGCCTGGCTTTCTCAAACGGGTAGGGCGCTTTCAGAACCTGTCCGGAGCTAATGCTATTGGTAGCGGGCCGGTAGGCCTTGATCTGCGCCATGGTACACGGCTCCCAACCCCAGGCGTGATCGATTAGAAGCTCGGCGTTGACGCCAAAGAGCCGGTAGAGCAGATCCTCGTTATAAAATTCGCCGGGCTTTCCCAGAGAGCATCTTGCCACGTCTCCCATGGTATACATGCCGTGGGCCTCCAGCTTTTTTGCATAACCTGGGCCAACCCGCCAGAAATCCGTCAGTGGCCGGTGGTCCCACAGAAGACGGCGGTAGGAGACCTGGTCCAACTGGGCGATGCGGACGCCGTTTTTGTCCGGTGGGATGTGTTTGGCCACAATATCCATGGCCACCTTGCACAGATAGAGGTTGTCGCCAATTCCGGCGGCGGCGGGAATGCCGGTGAGTTCCAGGATCTCATGAATGAGCTTGGCTGCCAGATCCCGGGCCGACATATCATAGGTGTGCAGATAGTTGGTCAGATCCAGAAACACCTCGTCGATGGAATAGACGCAGATATCCTCCGGCGCAAAATAGCGCAGATAAATGCTGTAGATTTTTGCGCTGCATTCGATATAATATGACATCCTAGGCTTAGCGACGATATAGGATAGCTCCAGTGCCGGACAGGATTTCAGCGCTTTGGCGCTGGAAGAAGTGCCAATAAAAGGCCGGTTGCCTCCGGCGCTTTTTCGCTGGGCGTTGATCTGGCGTACCTGCTGAACCACTTCAAACAATCTTGCGCGCCCTGGGATCCCGTAGGCTTTCAGAGGCGGCGACACGGCCAGGCAGATGGTCTTTTCTGTCCGGGCACTGTCCGCTACCACCAGGTTGGTGTCCAAAGGATCCAGCCCCCGGGCCACACATTCCACGGAGGCGTAAAACGATTTTAAATCAATGCATAAATACGTCCGCTTGCCCATGTTCCGCTTCCTTTCGATAGACTGCCTTTAGTATAACACAGTCCAGCTTAAAATGGAACATATTTTCGAAAATTCCGGCTTCCAATTTTAGGAACGGCTGCTATAGAGTTTTATGGTCTGGGCGCTTTGGGAACAAAACAAAAAAGCCGGCATTCGACAGGCTGCAAAAGCTGTCGAATGCCGGTCTGTTCTATTGCGGAAACTGTCGAACGGCAGATTTAGGCCAAAGTATAGCCGTTCGTGGTCTGGATGAGGGTGGCGCTATAATAGGCGGCCATGGCCTTCTCCAAGTACAGGCTGTCCTGCAAGCCGGCGGTTTCATAGCAGGAATGCATTGCCAACTGGGGCAAACCGATATCCGCCGTGGGTACGGATACATGATTTAAGGAGATGTGACCCAGGGTGGAGCCGCCGGTCAGATCTGCCCGGTTGTAGAAGCTCTGCACCGGCACGTTGACGCTGCTACATAGCTTGCGGAACAATGCGGCGGACATGGCGTCGGTGGTGTATCGCTGGGCAGCGTTGAATTTTAGCACAATGCCACCGTTGAGCATGGGAGCGTTGGTGGGGTCGGCATATTCGGGGTGGTTGGGATGGATGGCGTGGGCGTTGTCCGCCGAGACCATGAAGGAATTGGCCAGTAGCTGGGATAGATTCAGAGAAAGGGCGGCGGCAATGCGGGATAGGGTGCTCTCCAGCAGCATAGAGGCCGCGCCCTGCACCGAATTGGAGCCGACTTCCTCGCTGTCAAACAGGCACAGCACCGGGATCGCGCCGCAAGGAGCGGCGTTTAAGAAGCCCTGGGTGCAGCCCCAGACACATTGCAGATCGTCCAACCCGGCAGAGGAGATCAGATTTTCCTCCAGGCCCCACACCGTGGCTTTCTGCCGCAGGTATAGATACAGGTCGTGTCCCAGTAGCTTCCCACCGGCAGCCTGCTCCAGGGCCTGCTGGAGCTTGCCCTGGGCTTGCGTGCTACCCACCAGAGGTAGCACGTCTACCGCCGGATTCCAGGCATAGCCGTCGTTGGCCTTCCGATTCATATGAATGGCCACATTTGGGATCATCAGAAGATCCTGGTCCAAATTCACCAGACGGGATTCCACGCCGTCTCCGGTATCCACCAGAACCCGGCCGGCGATGGACAGAGGACGATCCAGCCAGGGTGCGATCAGCATACCACCGTATCGCTCCACAGCCAATCGGGTGTACTGACCCACCAGCTCGCCGTGCTCCTTGACTTTAAACGTAGGCCGGTCTGTATGGCTGGCACTGAGTAAAAAGCCTGTAGGCCCACGCTGTGGGATTCGGAAGGCTACTAGGGCGCTGCCGCCCCGGATGAGAAAATAGCTTCCCCCGGCGCAAAGCTCCCACGGGGCGTTTTCTGCCAGTCGGGTATAGCCTTTTTCCAAAAGCAGTGTTTCCAGCTGAGAGACAGCGTGATAGAGACTTGGAGAGTTGTCCAAAAATTGCTGAAGCGCTAGGGTCTTATGATCTAAATTCATAAGCTGCACACCTTCCTAAACAGCGTTCCAAATGCAATGGAACGCGTGAATATTTATCCATATTCTACCCAAAAATAATCCGACTGTCAAGGACAATGGACTGAATTTTCATACCTCCCATAATGCGACAAAATACACGGAAAAAGTTTATAAAATGACAAAGAATATCGAAAAAGTGCCGATCAAGTCGAGCGATTCTTTCGTTTTTACCTTGCAAAAAACGAGGGATTATGCTACATTATAGATGTCGCAGCAAGATCGGGCCAGAGATGGCCCGCCCGAAATCTTGTTAGGTAGGAGAGGAACTTATGGACAAACGCACAACAGTCTTGATAGCGGACAACTCCGAAGAGTTTACTGCGGCGTTGACCACGGCCCTGAACCAGGCGGAAGGCTTTCAGGTAATCGGCACAGCGAATGATGGAGAACAGGCGATTCGTCTTTTAGGAGAGCGGAAACCTGACGCCCTGGTGCTAGATCTGATGCTGGCAAAAAAGGATGGCATCAGCGTACTCAAAGCGATTGAAAATCAGGAGCCAAAACCGGCTACGCTTGCGACCACCGGTTTTGTGTCGGATTACGTGGCCAGCG
>CAOJND010000137.1 GCA_948439445.1 uncultured Eubacteriales bacterium
CGTCCTCCGCCTTTGCCGCTCCCGCCGGAACCACAAATAGCTGTAGCACCATGACGATAGCACACAGCAGGGCAATTCTCTTCATACCTGTTTTCATCCTTTCAATACCTCCTATTCATGACTGAAACCATGCGTAGATGTACCTGCGGCCCAGGATATGGGCATCGTCCTCCCAATGCCAGAGGCCAGATTTCTGCCGGGGTATTTTTTCCGAACGCATCATCTCCATTTTTCAGATTGCTTGGTCAGTCCCCCTAATCTGCCAAAGACCATCTGATTTTTTACAATTGCACTGCGATATAAAATTGCAGCTACAAATACAAGAATCAAAGCCGCTTCCATTTATTGGAAATAATCATACCATATTTATCTTTATTGGCTCAACTAAAGTTTAGCTGTGTGTTATTTTTCTCTATTTTGCAGTATTGTTTCCATTGTTTTTTGGTAACTTTGTATATACACATTGTTTTTGACAAGGAGGTTGCAAGCTGTAACGTGTACGCGTCGTGCACCTACTCAGTATGGAAAGTGTTTTGAGCCACCTGTAGATCTGGCAGGTAGTGTACGATAAAGATCTGCATTTGCAGACCGCACTTTTCCATTTTTGGATGGCCTAGACAGAGTTTTACAGATTTTAAGTTTTCTTAAAAAAACCGTTGGTTGAATCTTAAAAATTATTGCTTTATAATAGAGGACAAAGGAGGGAAGTGTTATGACCATCCTACCCAATCTGTTATCTGTGCTTTGTAAGATTCTAATATTTCTCATCGCAGTTCTTTTTTCCTACCGCGTGATATTTGCCATCCTTGGACTGTTTCTGCGGAAGGAATTTCCTACCGCCAAACATTTTCATCGCTATGCCATTGTGATTGCTGCGCGGAACGAGGAAGCTGTCCTAGGCCAACTGTTAGAGAGCATCCAGCTTCAGGACTATCCGCCGGAGCTGCTGCAAGTATTCGTGGTGGCGGATAACTGTACCGATCAAACCGCGGCAGTAGCTGAGGCAGGAGGCGCCATTTGCTTCCAACGGCATGACGCTGCCCACCGTACCAAAGGATATGCTCTACAATATCTCTTCCGGCAGATTCAAAAGCACTACGGCATTGACGCATTTGACGGTTATCTGCTGATGGATGCGGACAATCTGCTGAAAACCGACTACATCTCCCGTATGAACGACGCGTTTGACAGCGGTGAAAAAATTATCACCTCCTACCGCAATACCAAGAATTTCTCCGAAAGTTGGGTGGCCGCCAGCTATGCCTTCCACTGGATGCGTACCTCCCGCCTGGAAAGCCGGGGCCGTAGTCTATTGGACATCTCCACCAGACTCACTGGAACCGGATTCCTCTTTGCCGCGGAGCTGGTCAAGGACGGCTGGAATTACACCTCTTTGACCGAGGACCGGGCTTTCACCGCTGACGCTGTGGCCCAGGGGTATCGCATCAGTTATCAGGACGCGGCGGAGTTCTACGATGAGCAGCCAACCGCTCTATCCATTGCCATGCGGCAGCGGATTCGCTGGGGGAAGGGACATTTGCAAGCCTTTGGAGAGTATTTTCCCAAGCTGCTGCGCCAGCTTCCCCAGGAAACATCCATGCTGCGGAAAATTACGCTCTACGACACCATGATGACCTTGCTGCCTGTGGCCCTGATCCACTTTTTTATCGCGCTGGGAGAGCTTGGCCTACAGCTCTGGCTGGCTTTCCTATTGGGACAAGCCATGGGCGCTGCGGGCAATACGCTTGTGACCTTGCTCCTTTCTGTACTTACCGCCTATGCCAGCCAGATTCCCATTGCCGCACTGCTTTTGTTTACGGAGCGGAAAAAGCTGCCCAAGCTTCGCCCGCTTCAGCTTGTGCAATACTGCCTGACCTGGCCCAGCTTTGCACTCATCGGCTATATCAGCTTTGTGCTGGCGCTCTTTGCAGACAGCTCCTGGAAGCCGATTCCCCACCACTCTGCCACGAGAATCCGGGATTTGGAGCACAGGGTGCCTGTGAAAAATCGCCTCTCCTGAAAAGTTTTTAATTGAATTACGAAAAGGACTGTAATTTCTTTTTTAGAAATGCAGTCCTTTTTTGAAACAGCTTGACAGACATGGTATAATGCAAAGGGATAAAATCTGATGTTTTCCGGGAGGATGGGAGAATATGGCAAAAGAAAAAAAGGTGGAAGCCATTACCGACATGGAAGTGGATTTTGCGCAATGGTACACCGACGTATGTAAAAAAGCCCAGTTGATTGCCTATTCCGGCGTCAAGGGTGTGTTTGTTTACCGGCCCTATGGCTACGCCATCTGGGAGAATATTCAGGCTGTGCTGGACAAGATGTTCAAGGCGTCCGGCCATGAGAATGTCTATATGCCCGTGCTGATCCCTGAAAGCCTGCTGCAAAAGGAGAAGGATCATGTGGAAGGCTTTGCCCCGGAATGCGCCTGGGTTACCCTGGGCGGCTCTGAGGAGCTGGAGGAGAAGCTGTGCATCCGGCCCACCTCTGAGACGCTGTTCTGCGATCATTTTAAAGACATTGTCCACTCCTGGCGGGATCTGCCGGTGAAATACAATCAGTGGTGCAGTGTGCTTCGGTGGGAGAAGACCAGCCGTCCTTTCCTGCGCCACCGGGAGTTTTTATGGCAGGAGGGGCACACCCTGCACGCCACGGCGGAAGAAGCCATTGCTGAGACCGAGGCGCAGCTCGACTGCTATGCCAACTTCTGTGAGGAATATTTGGCGATGCCGGTGATCCGGGGTGTGAAAACGGACAAGGAGAAATTCTCTGGCGCCCTGCGGACCTATACCATCGAGTGCATGATGCACGACCGGAAGGCGCTTCAGGCCGGCACCTCCCACTACTTTGGGGACGGCTTTGCCCAGGCTTTTGATATTCACTTTACCGATCAGAATAACCAGCAGGCAGTACCCCATGAGACCTCCTGGGGGTTATCTACCCGGCTGATTGGTGGCATTATTATGACCCATGGCGACAACAGCGGCCTGGTCCTGCCGCCCAAAATCGCCCCCATTCAGTGCGTGATTTTGCCCATCGCCCAGCACAAGCCCGGCGTACTGGACAAGGCGGCCCAGGTGCGGGATCAGCTGAAGGCAGCCGGATTCCGGGTAAAGATGGACGATTCCGACCAGAGCCCCGGCTGGAAATTTGCCGAGTATGAGATGAAGGGCGTGCCCGTTCGTCTGGAGCTTGGCCCCAAGGACATCCAGCAAAACCAGTGCGTGTTGGTTCGCCGGGACAATGGGCAGAAGTACTTTGTGTCGCTGGACGAGTTGGAGAGCAAGCTAGCGGAAACCTTGCAGGCGGTCCACGATGGGATGTACGCCAAGGCCAAGAAGAATCTCACCGACCATATCTACGCCGCCCATTCTCTGGAGGAGGCAAAGACTTTGCAGGAGGCCAACGGCGGCTTTATCAAGACCATGTGGTGCGGCGAGGAGGCCTGCGAGCTACGGATGAAAAATGAGGCTGGGATGTCCTCCCGTTGTATCCCCTTTGAACAGGAGAATTTGGGCGACGTTTGTCCCATCTGCGGCAAACCTGCCAAGAAAATGCTATATTGGGGCGTCGCCTATTAAATTTAAGAAGCTGTGGGGCAGGGAACTTGATGGTTCCCTGCCCCACAAAAATATCCCGCGTTTTTCAAGCTGTACTCCGTGGAGACGGGCCGTCAACGCACAGGATACCTGTCCATTTCATATGTTGATATGGAAAGGAGTTGATATGCTTTGGAAAACAATCCAATGAATGAACGCGATTCGTATCATTGCCGTTTGAGCTGTCATGAAGACGGTATGAATATATGGAAATGTCCCTGTTGCAGTCCAACCTGTCCGGACCGGCGGTGCTGCATTCCAGGACCCACTGGACCGACCGGACCAACAGGTCCCACGGGCGCAACAGGTCCCTCCGGCGCGGTGGGTGCCACCGGTCCCTCCGGCGCGGTAGGCGCAACAGGTCCCTCCGGCGCGGTAGGCGCAACAGGTTCCTCTGGCGCGGTGGGTGCCACCGGTCCCTCCGGCGCGGTGGGTGCCACGGGTCCCTCCGGCGCGGTGGGCGCAACAGGCCCCTCTGGTCCGGTGGGCGCGACTGGTCCTTCCGGTGCGGTGGGTGCCACGGGTCCCTCCGGCGCGACAGGCGCGACTGGTCCTTCCGGTGCGGCAGGTGCAACCGGTCCCTCCGGTGCGGTAGGCGCAACAGGTCCCTCCGGCGCGGTGGGTGCCACGGGTCCCTCCGGTGCGACGGGCGCAACAGGTCCCTCCGGTGCGGTGGGTGCCACGGGTCCCTCCGGTGCGGCAGGTGCAACAGGTCCCTCCGGTGCGACGGGCGCCACCGGTCCCTCCGGCGCGGCAGGTGCCACCGGTCCCTCCGGTGCGACGGGCGCAACCGGTCCCTCCGGTGCGGCAGGTGCGACCGGTCCCTCCGGTGCGGTGGGCGCGACTGGTCCTTCCGGCGCGACAGGTGCAACCGGTCCCTCCGGTGCGGCAGGTGCAACGGGTCCCTCCGGCGCGACAGGTGCAACAGGTCCCTCCGGCGCGACAGGTGCCACTGGGCCGCTTATTTATGCACAACAGTAACTTTTGCTTGGTGATGGGTCGTTAG
>CAOJND010000138.1 GCA_948439445.1 uncultured Eubacteriales bacterium
GGGGAGGTTTTGCCCTGCCGGCATGCAATTCTGGCCATTGGACACAGCGCCAGAGACACTTTTTCTATGCTGGAGGATAGCGGCGTGCCCATGGAGCCAAAGCCGTTTGCCATGGGGGTTCGGGTGGAGCACCGGCAGAGTCAGATCGATCTGGCCCAGTACGGCAAGCTGGATCCCAGGCTGCCCCCGGCGGATTACAAGCTGGTGCATCACCTACAAGACGGTACGGCGTATACCTTCTGCATGTGCCCCGGCGGGCATGTGGTGGCGGCGGCTTCCCAACCTGGCGCTGTGGTGACCAATGGGATGAGCAACGCGGACCGGGACGGGCAAAATGCCAACGCGGCACTTCTGGTGGCGGTAAACCCCAGGGATTTTCCCACGCCGGGGCCGCTGGGGGGTATGCGCTGGCAGCAGGAGATTGAGGAATTGGCCTACCGGGTCAGCGGCAGCTATCGGGCGCCTGCCCAGCGGGTGGAGGACTTTTTGGCGGGGAGGCCCAGCAGCGGCCCAGGCGCTGTCCAGCCAAGCTACCGTCCTGGGGTCTGCTGGTGCGATCTGCATACAGTTTTGCCAGAAAAGCTGACGGCGGCGCTTGCCCGGGCGATCCCCGCGATGGGCCGCCAGTTGCAGGGGTTTGACGAACCGGACGCTGTACTCACCGGCCCGGAGACGAGAAGCTCCTCTCCGGTTCGGATTTTGCGGGGGCAGGACCGGCAATCCTTCATTCGCGGACTTTATCCGGCAGGGGAAGGCGCAGGCTATGCCGGCGGAATTATGTCGGCTGCCATCGATGGCATGGAATCGGCGGAGGCGTTGATTCAAGAAATGGGAGGTACGGTATGGAAGAAAAGAAAACCATGAAAGCGATGCGCCGCCAGCTGGCGCCCATGAGCAGAGCTTTGCTTACGTATTATCTATTGATGAATTTTATGGTTATCCTGGTGGCTGTAATTGACGCGAGCATTCGTATCGTGACAATTCCTGGAATGAAAGTGGAACAGGCCGTCTATGAGAGCCTCACAACAAATTACTGGGGGTATCTTCTGACCATCGGAATCGGCGTTCTGATTTTATTGAAATGGAAAGGCGCTAGCTTTTTCCGGGAGGAAATTTGGCAGCCTGGCCGGGCTATGACAGGGGCGTCTTTTCTGTTTTTATTTACCTGGCTGTTTCACACCCAGCTTTTTTCTGTGATTATGGACCAGGTGATGAACTGGATTTTGGGCTATTGGGGGCTGTCCACAGCCGGCGCCATGGAGGCGGCTACCGCCCGAATTGAAAACACGAGTATGTTCTTGTATGTCTGTATTGCCGCTCCGATTGCCGAGGAATTACTATTTCGGGGACTGATTCTCCGTGGTTTTATGCCTTTCGGGAAAAAATTTGCTATTTTTGCCTCCGCGGCTTTGTTTGGTCTGTACCATGGAAATCTGGTGCAAACTCCCTTTGCCTTTATTGTAGGGCTGATTCTGGGCTTTACAGCGGCGGAGTACAACGTGGGCTGGGCAATTGTATTACATGTATGCAACAATATGATCCTAGGCGACACCTTGGTGCGGCTGCTGAACATGTTGCCGCAGATGGCGTTTTTGCTGCTAGAGCAGGTCCTGATGGTGGTCCTGCTGGTAGCTCTGGTGGTGCTAACCTGGCAAAAGCGGCGGGGGATCAAGACATGGCTTGCGCAGGAGCGATTGAATGGCCGCGCGTTTGGGGCGCTGTTTTCCTGTCCGTCTGCGATTATCCTGGTGCTGATTACCCTGATTTCCATGTGCTTGTCCGTTTTATAAGATTAAAGATGCCGGAGGATCGCCTATCCTCCGGCACTTTTACAGTTGATTCCACAAAAACCAGGCCAGCGCTCCCTGGACAGCAAGCAGAGCGGGGACGCCGAGAAAAAATTTCGGATGCTTTGTTTTGTGGCGAAAGATGTACATTCCCAATAAGCTTCCCACGCTGCCGCCAATGGCGGCGACCAGCAGCAGGGTGGACTCCCGGATGCGCCATTTCTTTTTTTGCGCCCGGCGCTTGTCCACAAGCATAAGCAGAAGACCAAGCGCATTGATTAGAAGCAGATAGACGGTTAAAAATTGGAAGAGCATCGTATGGCTCCTTTCTGGAGGGATGGAACATGAAGAAAAAATGGGCTTGGATTTTTTTCCCTTTGTTGCTGACCGGATGCGCGGCCCAGCCGGTGTACGAGACGCTAGGGGATGTGTGGGCAGAGCCAGTAGCGGCGGCGCAGATTCGGGAGGTCCAACTGTCGCTACCGGAGGACACCGCCCAACCGGTGCTGCAAGGAGAGCAAGGCAGTCAGATCTTTATCTGCCAGGACTATGAGGTTTGGGTGGAGACGGTGCCTGGGGGAGACATGAATGGAACCTTGTGCGCGGTCACCGGACGGGAACAGCAGGACTTAACGGTTTTAAAAACCCAGGAAAATGGGGTCAGCCGCTATGACTGCGCCTGGAGTGCTACGGATGAAGAGGGGGAACGGGTGGCCCGCACGGCGGTGCTGGACGATGGCACATATCACTATTGCCTGACAGCACTGTGGCCTGCCGACAAAACCGTGTCGGTGGAGGCTGAGATTGACCAACTGTTTTCGGACTTCACGCTGCTCTGAATATGCTGCCTGATTGCGGGAGGACCGCAGTCAGGCAGATCTTTTTCCCATTCGGCCGAACCCAATCACATTCTAACATAAATCTGAGAAAAATGGAATGGCGAATTGCCTTTTGCCACAGGATATGGTAGACTGTATTACAAAAGGAGGCGGCTTCTATGCTATATTTGGGATGTCATCTCTCCTCTGGAGAGGGAAATCTGGCAATGGTTCAAACGGCAAATGCCATTGGCGCCAATACGTTTGCCTTTTTTACCCGAAATCCCCGAGGGTCCAAAGCGAAAAAAGAGGATCTCCAGGATGCGGCTGCTGCCATGTCCGCTATGGCCCAGGCGCAATTTGGGCCGCTGGTGGCCCATGGCGCGTATACCATGAATCTGTGCACCAAAGATCCCGAGGCAAGGGCCTTTGCTGCGGACATTCTTTTCGACGATCTGCGCCGGATGGCGGCGCTGCCAGGGAATTATTATAATTTTCATCCCGGCTGCCATGTGGGGCAGGGGGTACAGACGGGAATCGATCAGATCTGCGAAGCGCTGTCGCGCGCCCTGGCCCAGGATGTGCCGGTGACGGTGCTGCTGGAAACCATGGCGGGAAAGGGCAGTGAAATTGGCGGTACGTTCCAGGAACTGCGGGCGATTTTAGACGGCGTAGGCGACAGCCGGGTGGGAATTTGCCTGGATACCTGTCATGTCTGGGATGGGGGCTACGATATTGTGCATGATCTGGACGGGGTGTTGGAGCAATTCCAACAGGTGATCGGCTTGGAGCGGCTGAAAGCGTTGCATTTGAACGACTCCAAAAATCCCCTTGGTAGCCACAAGGACCGGCACGAGACGATTGGAAACGGCGCTTTGGGTCTGGAAACCTTCCGAAAAATTGTAAATCATCCCTTATTAAAGGACAAGCCAATGATTTTGGAGACACCAAATCAGCTACCGGGCTACGCGGCGGAAATCGCGCTTCTACGGAGCTTGGAAGAAAAATCTTAAAAAAACCTTCATTTGACATTTTTCCAAAACCGTAGTATCCTTAGAAAAATTGGAGGTGACGCAATGGAGACGATTTACCAGACTTTGGGTGAAATTCCCCAGGCCCTTAGCGGCGCGTATCTGGCGGTGCTGCGGTATTTGATGCCGGTGCTGGTGATTCTGCTGCTGTGGCGTTGTATCCGGCCCCTACTTCGTTTTAAGCGGGAGCAGGAGATCTGGGCCTGGCTGGAGCTGCCCGGTATGCAGCCCATCCAAGTAACCCACTGGGAAAATGTACTGGGGCGGGGAAAAAACTGCGACATTGTGGTGGACGCGCCTACCATTTCCAGAAACCACGCGGTGTTCACGCGATATGACGACGGAAGCTGGACGGTCTCTGATGCAGGCTCCAAAAGCGGGGTCTTTGTCAACGGGGAAAAGGTGGGGCTTTGCGCCATTGAGCCGGAGGACACCATTACCATCGGTGGGGTGGATATGCACTTGCGGCCAATCTCCACCGAGCAGGAAGTACAGCAGAGCGCCCGGCGCACCAATGCATCCAGCGGTTTAAGCTCGTTTTTTAATTTATTGCTATTGTCCATTGTGCAGATGCTGCTGTGCCTGGCGCTTTTGCTGACGTCCAAGGCAGAGGACCAAGGCGCCATTTTCACAGGGTTTGGCAGCATTTTTCTGTGTCAGTGGGCGCTGCTGGCGTTTTATGCCTGCATTCGCCGCACCTCTTTCGAGGTGGAGTTGCTGGCGTTCTTCTTAAATACCATGGGTATGGTGGTCATCTGCACCGTCGGTCCACAGGAGGCGGTGAAGCAGGTGCTTGCCATGGGTCTTGGCCTGGCGGCTTTTTTGTTCATCGGCTGGTCCCTCCGAGATCTGGACCGGGCCAAAAAGGTGCGCTATTTGGCGGCGGTGGGGGGCATTGGCTTTTTGCTGGTCACTCTGGTTTTTGGCAGGGAGGCCTACGGCGCGAAGAACTGGCTTT
>CAOJND010000139.1 GCA_948439445.1 uncultured Eubacteriales bacterium
CGCCGTAAAGCTTTACAATTCGGTCGGCACGGCAAGCCATGTCCGCATGAATAAAAGCGTGGAAACAATCAGAACGGTCTTTGAGGATGTAATCGGCGTTGCGCCCTACAATCACGCAGGGGTCTTTTTCCGCCAGCTGGAGGATCACGCCACATTGAATATTCCAGATAAAATCCGCAGTAGACAGGCCATTCATAACCCCTGGAACCCCTTGGGGGGCAAAAGCGTAGGCCAGCCTGCTTAAGCCAGGGGCATGCTCACCATGTTCCTCCACAAACTTGGGAGAAAAGCCGGATTCCAGTGCGATTTGGTCCACAAGTTCTTTGTCGTAAAATGGGATGTCCAATGCTTGGGCAACCATACGTCCGATGCTTCGGCCTCCACTGCCAAACTCCCGACTAATGGTGATAATTTTCTTTTCCATATCGTTTCCTCCTCACAGTGTGTGGTGGTTTACGGAATTATATTATAGCAGAAAAATCTGTAAAAGTCAACAAAATGAACAGACAAGATATGCTAATTGATAGGATATACTGGCAGGATGCACAAGAATTGGTAGCACATTCGGAAAAATGGAATAAATGCCGTTGAAAAAGCTAATTCGATCCAAAAAAGCGTTGCAAAAAAAGAAAAAATTTGATAAAATCTGTGAGGATATATCAAGACCGTTTCAATTGAATTGATCAAAAAATGAGGAATTGTATGTTTGAACTGTTGAAAACCGAGGGAACAGCCCGACGGGGTGTTTTCACCTGCGCCCATGGAATTGTACAAACTCCGGTGTTTATGAATGTGGGTACCCAAGGTGCGATCAAAGGCGCGTTAAGCGCGGCAGATCTGAAGGCCATCGGGTGCCAGGTAGAGCTTTCCAATACCTATCATCTTCATCTGCGGCCGGGGGATCAGGTGGTGCGGCAGATGGGTGGTTTGCATCGTTTTATGACATGGAACGGACCGATGCTCACCGACTCCGGCGGATTCCAGGTGTTTTCTCTGGCCTCTTTGCGAAAGATCAAGGAGGAGGGCGTTACCTTTTCCTCCCACATCGATGGCCGGAGAATTTTTATGGGCCCGGAGGAGAGTATGCAGATCCAATCCAACCTGGGTTCGGATATCTGTATGGCCTTTGACGAGTGTGTTGAAAATCCTGCTCCCCGGGATTACGTGGAAAAGAGCGCCGCCCGTACCTACCGCTGGTTGGAGCGGTGTAAACGGGAAAACGCACGGCTAAACGCCTTGCCGGACACGATAAATCCCCATCAGATGCTGTGGGGGATCAATCAAGGTGGCACTTATCAGGATATCCGGGTGAACCACATGAAACAGATTGCGGATCTGGATTTGCCGGGATACGCCATCGGCGGGCTGGCGGTGGGGGAGAGTACCGAGGTTATGTACGAGATCATCGAGGCGGTGGAACCCCACATGCCCAAGGACAAGACCCGCTATCTCATGGGCGTGGGTACCCCCAGCAATATAATTGAGGCGGTGGCCAGAGGCGTGGACTTTTTTGACTGCGTGATGCCCGCCCGGAACGCCCGCCACGCCAGGCTGTTTACCTGGGAGGGCGCCATCAATTTGAAAAACGCCAAGTATCAATGCGATACCCAGCCGATCGATCCCCAGTGCGACTGTCCGGTATGCCAGCGGTATTCCCGGGCATATCTACGGCACCTGTTTGTGGCGGAGGAAATGCTGGCCATGCGGTTGAGTGTAATGCATAACCTGTTTTTTTATAACAAATTGATGGAGCGGATTCGCCAGGCCCTAGATCAAGGACAATTTGCGCAGTTCCGCAGAGAATTTTCAGAAAAACTCAACAGAAGAATCTAGTTCCCACTTGCATTTTATGGAAAACAATGGTATAGTTATCCCATTGAAAAAACAAAAGGAGTCGTCAGCATATGTTTCATGTATTAACTTCCAGCGCCCCTGCCGCAGGTGGAATGGGCGGCACCCTGATCATGCTGGTGTTGATGTTTGCCGTGTTCTATTTCCTGCTGATCCGTCCGGAAAACAAGCGGAAGAAGGAAGCAGAGCAGATGCGTTCCAGCATCCGCAACGGCGATAAGATCACCACCATTGGCGGCATTGTAGGCACGGTGGTGGACATCAAAGAAGACAGCATCGTGATCGAGACCAGCGCCGACCAGGTTCGGGTAGAGTTGGCCAAGTGGGGCGTGTCCTCCAACGATACAGCCACAGCCAACGCCCAGGCTGAGGCAAAAAAGGCCCAGGAGGCCAAGGCAAAAGCAAGGGCCGCAAAAAAGGCGGAAAAAAACAACCGGTAACGTTAATCCTGGAAACTGACTAGCCCTCCGAAGAGTCATGCGCTTTTCGGGGGGTTTTTATCCATGCAAGCGTGGAATGTTTTTCTGGAGGACGGTTCTGAAACGTAGACAATAAGAAAGAAACGTGGTAAAATAATCATATCTATTAGCAAAAGGAGTGTTGAAAATGCAGATTCCCGAGAAGCTGGCGGGCCTACAGCCTGCGGCAGTCTTTGGATATTTTGAAAAGCTTTGTTCCATCCCCCACGGTTCCCAAAACACGAAGCCCATCAGCGATTATTTGGTGTCCTTTGCACAGGCACATGACCTTCGCTATATACAGGACGATTCAAATAACGTTATTTTGTTTCAAAATGGTACCAAAGGATACGAAGATCACCCCCCGGTGATTCTTCAGGGCCATATCGATATGGTATGCGAGAAGGAGACGGAATGTCCCATTGACTTTCTGAAAGACGGCCTGGACGTTACCCATGACGACAGCTTTGTCTTTGCCAAAGGAACCACACTTGGAGGGGACGATGGCATAGCCGTGGCCTACGCCCTGGCCCTGCTGGACGATTCCACCATTGCACATCCGCCACTGGAAATCATTCTCACAGTGGATGAGGAAATCGGAATGCTGGGCGCCGACGCCATTGATCTGTCCATGCTAAAAGGCCGGACACTGATCAATTTAGATTCAGAGGATGAGGGCGTCTTTACCGTGTCCTGCGCTGGCGGCGCGACAGCGACGATTGCGCTGCCAGTGGAGCGGCGGGCGGTCTATGGACCCTGCATCCGTCTGACCGCGGAAGGGCTTACCGGCGGCCACTCTGGGGTGGAGATTGATAAAAACCGGGCGAATGCCAACAAAGTCATGGGCGAATTCTTAAATCGGATTCATCAGATCATTCCCCTTTGTATCACCGCCTTTTCTGGCGGGGCGAAGGACAATGCCATCCCCCGTTCCTGTCAAGTAACGGCAGTGGCCATGGGAATTGGCCTGGAGCGGATTAACGATATTGCCGCCGCCCTGCAAGAAGAGATCCGGCAGACCTATGACGAACCGAACGCCATTGTTCATGCGGAGGATGTGGACGCACTGGGCGGCAATGGGCTGTCTACGGAAGACAGCGGCAAGGTAATCGAACTTCTGTGCCATGCGCCCAACGGCGTTCAGGCCATGTGCCAATCCATGCCGGATCTGGTGCAGACCAGCTTAAATTTGGGAATTGCCAGTCTAAAGGAGACGGGCTTGGAGCTAACCTTCTCGGTGCGAAGTTCGGTCAACTGTGAAAAGCAAGAGCTGTTGGAACACCTGTGGGAGCTTTCGGCCCAGTATGGCGCCAGCTACCGCCAGATGGGGGAGTATCCCGCATGGGAATATAAAGAGGATTCTCATTTGCGCCGGACTATGGTGGACTGCTATACCCGGCTGTTCGGCAAGGAGCCGCTGGTGGTTTCCATTCACGCCGGTTTGGAATGTGGCATTTTTAGCCAAAAACTACCTGGGCTGGATTGCGTATCCATAGGTCCGCAGATGCACGATATCCACACCAGCCGGGAAAAGCTGGATATCGCCTCCACAGAGCGCACCTGGCGGTTCCTTCTGGAGGTACTAAAAGCGCTTTAAGCCTGGGGATGGATTAGCCCCTGGATCCACTGTAGATCCTCCCGCCGCAGTACACCAAACAGGTAGCTTAGTGCGCAGAACAGCCCAAAAAATGCCAAGATCTGCCCTGCGATGCCGGAAAACTGCATCGCGCCCCACACCGCCAGCATGGTTGCGGCCGTAGCGAATGTGGGAACAAAAAAGGTAAGCTTGAGTTTGGCGGTGATCAGTAACCGCCGGATACTCAGGATAAAATTAAGCAAGTGCGTTACAAGGAAGCTGGCAAAATAGCCGTTGATGCCAAATCTTGGTAGCAACACAAATAACAGTGCGACATCCATGGCGGAGGTTAAAATATTGTAGCGGACGCAGTATTTTTGTTGGCCCAGACCTTTGGTCATGGCGTCTGTGACAGCGTCACAGTAGAGCATGGGCGCCAATAGGGCAAACCTGCGCAGATAAATGCCGGCCATATCGTTGTGATATAGCCGTTGGCACAAAGGCTCCGCTAGAAGAAACAGGATCCCACCACACCCCAGACCGTAAAGTAGCGCCACCCGGAGACTACGCCTGGTTAGATAGCGGATACGCCGCTGGCTTCCTGCGGCGGCGCACCTGGCCAGCTCTGGCAGCAGCAGCTCCGCCAAAGCGAA
>CAOJND010000140.1 GCA_948439445.1 uncultured Eubacteriales bacterium
CAAAAAAGAAATCGTACCAGGCGGATCCGCACTGGTAAGCTCAACCTCTACCAGCCCTGCAAGGGAGGCCCACAGATCTGTCAT
The DNA here is from genome assembly GCA_948439445.1 of uncultured Eubacteriales bacterium. Classification (GTDB taxonomy): domain Bacteria; phylum Bacillota; class Clostridia; order Oscillospirales; family Oscillospiraceae; genus Faecousia. Next base: position 85 of record CAOJND010000140.1, read on the forward strand.
GTTCCATTCCTCCCCTCCAGTGTCACAGAATGAATCCGGCCAGAGATTACCAGTTGCTCTTTGGTCATGCTGATCAACTCCAGCTTCGATCCGCAAATGCATACCTGGCCAAAACGAACTCGAATCCGGATCCGTTCCGCCCCATATTCCGTAATCCCTCCATGGCCCTCAATCAGTGCTCGGCTCTGACCGGCCAACTCCACCAAGGACTGGCCTGGGGCCAATTCCCCCGGCAGACCCGCGTCTTCCAACAGTGTTTCCCATGGTTTGCGTGGCATTCGCCCACCTCCTGTTCCAATCGTATGAAGACAAGGGATGAAATTTCCCTTGGATGCATAGATTCTTCCGAGGTGATTTGGATGTCCAAAGAACAACTTGCCACGGCTATAGGCGGCGGCTTGGGAATGCTGGTGCTGATTTTGGATGCGCAGACCGCACTCTCTGGCGCGGTAGAGGGGATGCGGTTATGCATTTGGACCATTATTCCAGCGTTATTCCCCTTTTTTGTGGTCTGCAATTACATGACCGGTAGCCTGTCCCCCAGATTTCTACGTCCTTTGGGAAAACTGTGTAAAATTCCAGCAGGAGAGGAATCCCTGCTTCTGGCAGGCATGCTGGGCGGCTATCCTGTGGGTGCGCAGTGCATTGCCAAAGAGGTACAAGCGGGCGGCCTGTCCCGGCAAGACGCCCACAGAATGCTGGGCTTTTGCAGCAACGCAGGCCCTGCCTTTCTCTTTGGCATCATCGGGCGGCAGCTAGGCAGCGTGTGGTTAACGTTGGCTCTGTGGATGATTCATCTGGCATCCGCCATAGCAGTGTCGATTTTACTCCCCGGTCGGCGCCAGAAAATAGCTGGTGTCCAAAAATCAGTTCCCCGCTCGTCATCCAACGTGATGGGCGCGTCCATCCAGGCCACAGCCTATGTCTGCGGCTGGGTAGTGCTGTTCCGGGTAATCATCGCTGTGGTGGACCGCTGGGCCCTTTGGCTTCTGGAGCAGCCTTTACGCACCCTAGCCGTGGGGCTACTGGAACTGACCAACGGCTGCTGCGCACTGGACGCCATCGCCCAGCCAGGCGCAAGATTCGTCCTTTGCGCCGCTCTACTGGGATATGGCGGCGTTTGCGTGCTGATGCAGACTCTATCTGTCACCAAGGACTGCGGACTAGGTATGTATTTCCCAGGAAAAGTTTTGCAGGGGGGAATCAGCGCAATTTTGGCGTTTTTCGCTCAGTTTTTCCTATTCTCTCAGAATGAACAGATGGGCTTTCAGCCAATCCTGTTGGTCTGTGTAGTTACTTGTCTCGTAACTTTCTGGAGAATCCGAAAAAAAGGGGTGGAAAAGTCAAGGTCCATGTTGTATACTATAGGAAAATCCCATCTTTTGGGCCAGGAGGTCTGATTATGCTGTTTCGGAACAAAATGCCCAAGTCCTGTGCCTACTGCGTCCACGGTGCCAAGCTAGACGGGGAGCAGATTTTATGTGCCAAACGCGGCTTTGTACAGGCGGACAGTCAATGCATCTGGTTTCAATACGATCCATGCAAACGCATCCCGGTCAAGGCTAAGCCAATTGATTTTCAAAAATATGAAAACGAGGATTACACGCTTTAACCGGGCGTGTAATCCTCGACGGTAGGCAAAGCCTGGCGATGAAATCCATCTGGTTATTATTTTATATGGAGCGCGCTGGAAACGCACGGAACCATGGCCGGCCATGCTTTAGGATGATACGTGATCATAAACGTATCATCCTTTTTATAACACCACCGCCAGAATGTGGTTGAGTAAGGCCTCTCGGCCATCTCCTTTGGCCGCGGAAAAGGGAATGACCGGACAGTTTTCCGGCAGCTCCAGATCCGCTCGAATGGTATCCAGGTTGCCATCTAGCTCCCGCTTTTTCACCTTGTCCAGCTTATTGGCCACCACCACAAAAGGACAACCGCGCTCTATAAACCAGGCGGCCATATTGCAGTCGTTCCGAGTGGGCGGGTGTCTGGCGTCCACAATCAGGATACCCAGACGGATCCGATCTTCCGCAAATTAACTCTCCATCAACTGGCTCCAACGGGCCTTTTCCGCCTGGGAGACTTTGGCATAACCATAACCGGGCAGATCCACAAAATAACATTTCCCATCGATGCGAAAGTAGTTTACATGGGTGGTTTTTCCAGGTGCCTCCCCTACCCGGGCAAAATTCTTCCGCAGGAGCAGCTTGTTGATCACAGAGGATTTCCCTACATTGGATTTCCCAGCAAAGGCAATCTCGGGAAGCCGGTCCGTGGGAAACTGCGCCTTGGAAGCGGCCGAAAGCACAAACTCTGCCTGATTTAAGTTCATGGTACGCCTCTCTTTCTACCCGGCTACTGCTGTAGCCGGGGCTTTCTTCTCTGGGGCTTTACATCTAGTGGAAACTCCGGCAAAACGCCAGGCAGATGCTCCTTCCCAGGGCGGTTCAGCGCTGTGTCTAACACAGTATTCACCGTCTCGGCGGTGATAAAATTCAGGGACTTTCGCACAGTCTGATCGATTTCCTCCAGATCCCGTTCATTGGCCTTGGGAATGATCACGGTCTGAATGCCATGCCGCAGGGCCGCCATGGTCTTTTCCTTCAGACCGCCAATGGCCAGCACTCGGCCGCAGATGGAGATTTCTCCGGTCATAGCCACATCCCGGCGGACCGAAACCCCGGTCAGGGCCGACACCATGGCCGTACATACGGTGACACCGGCGGAGGGTCCGTCCTTTGGTACCGCGCCCTCGGGGAAATGGACATGGATATCCTGTTTTTTGTAGAAATCGGAAGCAACGCCCAACTCTGCGGCGTGGGCGCGGATATAGCTCAGCGCCGCCTGGGCAGACTCTTTCATCACCGTGCCCAGATTGCCGGTCAGCTCCAGCCGGCCGGAGCCGTCCATTACATTGACCTCCACCTCCAGGGTTTCGCCGCCCACGGAGGTCCAGGCCAATCCGGTCACCAGGCCGACCTGGTCCGTACCCGGCAGACGGTCCGGTAGATACCGCCGGACGCCCAAAAAGTTTTCCAAATTGCCGCCGTTGACGCTAATCCGCTTAGGCGCTTCCTCCTCCGCCAAAAGCAAATCGGTCTTTCGGCAGATCTTTGCCAACTGCCGCTCCAGATTTCGGACGCCGGATTCCCGCGTGTAACAGTGAATGATTTCCCGGATGGCATCGGAGGAAACCCGCAACTGGGATTTCTTTAGGCCGTGCTTGCGCATCTGCTTTGGCAGAAGATGCTCCTGGGCAATCATTCGCTTCTCCTCGTCGGTGTAAGAGCCCAGCTCAATCACTTCCATCCGGTCGATTAGCGGCCGTGGAATGGTATCCAATGTGTTGGCTGTGGTGATAAACATCACATCGCTCAAATCAAATGGCAGCTCAATATAGTGGTCCCGGTAGGTCTTGTTCTGCTCTGCGTCCAACGCCTCCAGTAGCGCCGCGCTGGGATCTCCACGGTAGTCGGCGCCCATCTTGTCCACCTCGTCCAGCAGCAGTACCGGATTTTTGCTGCCCGCCTGGGCCATGGCTGTCATAATCCGCCCGGGCATGGCACCGATATAGGTTTTTCGGTGGCCCCGGATATCCGCCTCATCGTGAACGCCTCCTAGGGAAATGCGGGTCATTTTCCGGTTCATGCTCCGGGCAATGGAGTAGGCAATGGAGGTCTTTCCCACGCCGGGAGGTCCCACCAAACATAGGATTTGGGGCGGCATATCCGGTGTCAGCTTACGCACCGCCATAGTCTCCAAAATCCGCTCCTTGACCTTTTCTAACCCAAAATGGTCATGATCCAATACCTTTCGAGCAGTAGAAATGTCTACTCGTTCTTTTGTCTTATGATTCCAAGGAAGCTCTAAAACCGTATCCAGATAGTTTCGTAGCAGCGCCGCCTCAGAGGAACCGAAGGGCTGCTTTCGCAGTCTGGCCACATCCTTTTCCAGCTTCTGCTGGTCCTCTTTGGGCAGATGCAGAGCCTGAATTTTTTGCAAATATTCATCAAATTCCGCCGCTTCGTCCTCTTCGCCCAGCTCCTCCCGGATCACCTTCATCTGCGTGCGCAGATAGTATTCCCGCTGGCTCCGATCCATCTCTCCCTGGGTTTTGTTCTGAATTTTCGATTCCAACCGGGAGATTTCCAGCTCATAATACAGCAGCATCAGGGCGTGCTCCAACCTGCGCGCCGGATTCATCTGGCTGAGCAACCGAGCCTTCTGCGTATAGTCCATATTGACATATTGACCAATGCAGTCCGCCACAAAACCAGGATCCTCTGAGGCCAGCATTCGTAGCTGTAACCCCTGGGCCGGATGTCCAATCGCCTCTAAATATTCCCCAAAGTTGGCGTTGG
>CAOJND010000141.1 GCA_948439445.1 uncultured Eubacteriales bacterium
TCCGGAAGCGCCGCAGCCGGAAGATCAATTGGTAGAGCAAGTCCCCGAGGAACTGCTGCTGCCAAAAGAACGGTTTGCGGAATTGCCTGTGCAATTGGAAACGCTGGACGAGTTGGCTGTTCCCCCTGCCCAAACGGTGGAACCGATGGTGTTGGCTGAATCTGTTGAACAGGCGCAGGAGCCGATCGAGCTTTCTCACCGGGCGGTGGAGCCGCGTCTTAAGACGATAAAAATCAAAGAGTCTGAGGAAGTTGAGGAAACACCGGCTGAGGCACTTGCACAGTAAGACGCCGGAAAAACGACTTATGGCTGGCCAAAACCGCGAAACAGGTTTTTGGCCAGCCATGTTTCTTTGGGTATACGCACATCACGTGTGTATGTCTTTCATGGCGGGATTATCTATAAGCGTTCCGTCTTTATCAAAGCGGGATCCATGGCATGGACAGTCCCAGGTATGCTCTGCCTTGTTCCAGTGCAGGGCGCAGCCCATGTGGGGGCACCGCCTGGGGGTAGGACGGATGAAATTGATCAGGGTTTCTCCTAAATTGAGAAATAGCTGCTTGTGGAGCATGGACCGATCTGGGGCAAAAACCGGGGCGTACGGGCTTGGACGGCCCAGGACCAACCCGGTCAATCGTTTGGCAGCTACCATGGAGGAGGACATGCCCCATTCATTAAAGCCGGTGGCAACATAGACCTTTGGAAAATGGAGGCTGTAAGGTCCAATATATGGGATTCCATCCAAACTGATACAGTCTTGATTGGCCCAGGCGTATACTTCCCGGGCTTCTGGAAAATACCGGCGGGCATAGTCTCTGGGAACGGCGAAACCCTGGCTTTTTGTTCCGGTGCGATGATCCCCACCACCGATCAGGAGCAGATTACCATAGCTGCGCAGATAGATGCCGCTGGCGGCATAATCATCCAAGGTGCAGTCCAGCTTTGGCGCATTTTCCAGGGCGATTACATAAGAACGCTTTTGATACAACTTCATGAAATACATGCCATGGCGGTTGACAAAAGGGAAATGGGTGGTTACAATCACACGCTTTGCCCGAATGACGCCCCGCGCGGTGGTGGCGGTGGTACCATCCAGCTTTTCGACAAAGGTATTTTCAAAAATGCGTAGGCCTGCCGCCACGCCATACAAAAATTTCAGTGGGTGAAATTGAGCCATACCGGGAAACAGAACAGCTCCGGCGACACGATGGGGCAGAGGCGTGGTAGTGAGAAATTCCGCGGGAAAGCCAAGAGACTGAATGGCAGCTGCCTCTCGCTTCATACGGGCGCGGTTGCGCTTGTCATATAGGACGGATGGCGCGTCCTCAAAATCACAGGGAATCTGAGCGGCAAGACGTCGAAAATCCTCCACCGCTTCACAATTGGCTCGAAGATAGAGCCGGGCGGTCTCCCTGCCGGATTTTTCAATCATATCCTGATAAAGGGTACCGTGTTGGGCGGACAGAACAGCAGTAGTACCTTTGGTGATACCCTGGCCAATCCGCTCTGCTTCCACCAGTATATAGTCAGCCCCAGCTTGTTCCAACAAATATGCACACAGTACGCCGGCCATGCCGCCGCCAATCACTAAAATATCCACATCCCGATCCCCATTCAAAGGAGGAAATGAAGGTGGCTCCAGACCTGCATTCCAGAGAAATTCCATTGCAGTCACATCCTTTTTCCCTAGTATGTCCTGATTTCGTGAAAAAAGCTGCCAATGCATAAAAAAGAGCGATTGTTTCTTCAATAGCTTTTGACAAAACGCTGCCAAAGTCAGAAAATACCGCTCGCTTTTGCAATACAAAAACGAGCGGTACATTGCAATTTAGTCTTTTTTCAAAAAACACATCCATTTTTTTGCCATATCTCGGAAAAATAGACCGTTGGAAATCAGAACGCCCACTAGGACGCAGAACAGAGCCAGCATTGCCTCCAGGACCCAACTGGAGTAACCGGTTACTTGGATATGGACAGGCAAAATTCGCCACAGACCATGGGAAATAGCAACTGTAATACAGCAGGCCAAGAGTTTTTTCCAGAATAACCAAACAGGAAGATAGAGGATGTTTTTGGACAGATAGAATACAAAAAACAACGTCCGCAGTAGCATGGCACATATGGTACCAATGGCCACGCCTACCAACCCCCAGAACTGCACCATGGCTATAGATATTACGATGTTTACAATCGCCTCCAGTAAAGCGGCGATCTGTGTCTGCTTGAAATGCCCGGCTACATGAGCCATATTGTTATAGGGCAGCCGCAGGCAGTACAGGGCTTCCGCCACAATCAGGAGCATGGCGAACACCGGCGCTTGATAGTCCGCATCTGCAATGTCCTGTGTATATATCCGAACAAAGTCCAAAATGGTAATACTGGCTGTGGTAAAGAAAATCATAATGATATTTAAGATGAAATGGTCGTACACCGAAAAGGTTTTTCGCAGACCTTCCTGATCTCCCTTGCCGTATAGGTTTCCAAGCCGCGCTGTAAATCCACTGCAAAGAGAGTTAATGATGGAGGTTAATCCGGTGGTGATCAGCGCATAGACAGAATAGACCGAAACCGTCTTCATGGTGCAAAATACGGTCAATACCACCACATCGGTTTTGCTGTGAACAAAATAGGCCACCATTTGCAGGAGGTTGTTCCACTTTTGGGTTAGAACCCGTTGCTTTTGCTTTATCTTTGGACTGATGTGATAATGTCGCCGGACATAGATGTTGACAAACAGAGGCCGAATCAAAAATACTGCCGAGCTTGCCAGCTTCATCACATGAACGCTGACGCCCAACCAGGCGCACAGAGCTACCACTACAATATTAAAAAAATAGGCCAGTGCTTGGATAGAATTGAGTAGGTACAGCTTTTGATCGGCATAGAGCACCTGGATATATCCAGCGCCAAAATAATATTGCACGAGATGGACTACCGCCACAATCAAAACCAGGCTGGCGTTGAACCAAAACCCCTCCCCATTGTCCACCCACATGGGAAAGACAATGGCAAGAATTGCCACAAAGCCCAAATAGAGCAAAGCCACTCGCTGAAAAAATTGCTTGGTTTCATTGACAATGACACTGGTGGAGACGGTATCGTTTTCCGCCACTGGCTGGTACAACGCAGCCCGGGCTACGCTGCCAACGCCGGCCTCCATCAGCGTCAAAAAACCGAGAAAACCGGTGATGGACTCAATTGTTCCATTGACCACAGAACCAAAGGCGCCTAGAATACACCGTGGTACTACAAAACTAGAAGCCACCGCCATAAACTGCACCAAAAGGGAGGTGATAGAGTTGGCAAACAGGACATTTTTGGGGGCTTTTCCCAGACGCTTTTTCAAACGAAACGCTCCTTTCGTTCTTCTGTGGACAAAGACATCTGTGGCCCAGACTCTCCACTGACCATCAAAATGGTGCAAAGGGTGGTGAGTGCGCTAAAAAACACGGTAGAGAACAGAGACATGACCACCAGCAGACACAGAATCACTCTGGCATTGGACGTACTGCAAGCAAATACCGCCAGGAAAAACAAAACCAGCAAAATTACACCTATAGTTCCGCAATACAGAAATGACAGGCTGACAGAGTTCATATATGGTAGAATTTCATTGAAACAATGCCGGAAATAGTACTCCTCGTTGCCAATTCCGGTGCCCAGCCACTGGAACAGCGGGGGAAAATCCCGATTTTGTTGCCAGATAAAGCTGGACCGATTGGTACTACCAAAGGAATTAAGTTTGGACAGAAAATAATCATACAAAGAGGTGTTGCGCAAAATGATAAATAGGATTCCCAATACCAAAAGAGCCATCATAAGGATTAAAAACGCGGAGGCGGCGTTACGGCTTTGGCGCAAATAGGTGTATCCAAAAATCAGCCCAACTACACCCAACAGAGCCAAGCCGTAGGTTGAGGTGGACAGCACCATGGCAAGGACCATAATGCCTATGCACGCAAGTTCTTGCCACTGAAAATGCATATTTGACCGATAGAACAGTAGAAGGACCAGCGCAAGACTTGTATAGTAAGAAAAATGGGCAGGTTCCGAGAAGAAAGAGGAAAACCGGTATACCTTACCCTGATAGACGCCATTGACATACCGGCTCTCCAAAGAGCAGCCCAGCATTTTGCCGCCAATGGAGATGCGTAACAACTGGCCGGTCAACTGGTGGACCAAAACCTGTAAAATCAAAAAAGACGCGGCCAGCACAGCAATCGCCAGCATATATTTACGCAACTTCTCAAAGTCCACCCGTGTTCCAAGCACCGCACCGCAGAAAATATAGGCGCCCCATCGAACGGTACGGATCACAAAGGCATACAAGCTGAAGGCGGGCTGGAAACAGGCGGCGGCCAGCGTAATCGTCAGATAGGATAAAAATAGGAAAATCTGGCACAGATGGATCTTGTGAATGTTTAATATGCAGATCGGAAGAGCACAC
>CAOJND010000142.1 GCA_948439445.1 uncultured Eubacteriales bacterium
CACGGATCGCCTCCAGGTTGGACAGCTCGGCAAAACGCACATAGTCGGTGGTGGACTCGGGGATTTCCACGGTAGTGAAGGCCATGACAACCTTCAGCTCCTCGCTGCCGCCTGCGGGAACGGTGATCTCCCGGGTCAGGGTGCCGGCCGCGTCCGCATAGTTGAAGCCGTTACCGGTCAGACGAGTGGTGATGGTGGTCAGATTCGCCGGGGAAGAAACTTCGCCCACCAGCTCGGGAACCGCCTCGCCGTTGACTTCCACTTCGGATCTGTCAGCGACAAAATTGGAAGCCACGTTGACCGTCAGGGTCACGTCAGCATCGCTGGTGTTATTCAGGGTGATGGCAGTCACCGCAACGTTGTTGTTGCTGATGAACTTGGTCACGTCAGCAGTCAGCGCGTTGCCCACGGTGTAGGTACTAGTCCAGTTACTGGGCATGTTCACACGGTTGGCGCTCTGCTCACGAGCGCTCAGGTTCGTGCCATTGCTGGCAAAGGTCACTGCATACATATTGCCGGTCAGGGGCTGATGGTAGGCGGTGTTGCCGCCAAAGCCGATGACGCTGGGAGAGCTGGTATACATGTACAACGCGCGACCTCTGGTGAGGAAGGTGTTGCTGTCGTTGTTTCCGTTGGAACCAGAGTTGCCATTGGAAACGCCAGTTCTAGCCAGCACGCGGTCCATATAGAAGGAGTCGCCGCCATTGGCTAGATCAGCCTGGTAGATGGCCATCATGATATCAGCATCGGTATAAGATACGCCCAGAGCCTCCAGGTCATAGACCTCATCCAAAAGCTCGGCGTTCTTAAACTCAGGATAGCCGATGTTGGTGGCGGGAGGCGCCGTAGGCGCCTCGCCCTCGGTAGGCTCTTCCGCAGGCGCGACAACCTCTGCCTCAGGATCCGCCGCGTGAACAGTCATGCCGCCGGGGATCCAAGAGAGAACCATTACTACTGCCAATAGGACTGACAGTAATCTTAAAGTAGCCTTATCTGTCATCATTGATACAGTCCTTTCCTCTGCAGGCCTTCCACGTACAGGCGTGGTGTCTGCAATTTCATTTTTGATTCGCGGGTTTTTATAAAAACTTGTGCTGGCATTGCGGATTCACGGTAAGCGTATCCAAATTTCCTCCTCTCCCGTGCTTTCACCGTGAGCGCACCGCAACCTCTGCAAAATTACCTCCGTGCTTTTGCAACATTCTCCCTTTTGTGTGCCACACCTGCCACAGAGGCATGGCGCAATCTTCTATCAAGCCAATCCAACAGCCAGTAGAATATATACATCCATTTTGAGATTAAACGTTTTCTTGTATTGCATTATAAGCTTTCTGGCTTTTCTTGTCAATAAATCTGTCAAAACAATCCATTTTTTCAGCACCTTGCTGGTTTTTATTCATTAATCTTGTCCATGTTGCACAAGGCACAGATAAACGTTTCCCAAAATTAGCAAAAAAAACACCGGGGCCTTCCCATTGGAAAATGGTACACGGCCCCGGTGTTCTCTATCAGAAATTAGCCTTGGCCATAATAGGCGTTCTTTCCGTGTTTTCTTAAGTAGTGCTTATCCATCAATTCCTGCTGCATTGGCCCTTTTTCCGGATTTAGCATCATGGCATGCCAGTCCATAAAGGCCACTTCCTCTAACACCACTGCGTTATGCACCGCCTCCATGGCGTCTTTGCCCCAGGCAAAGGGGCCGTGGCTGTGCACCAGCACAGCGGGAATCGCGGCGGGATCCAGTTCAGAAAACGTTTCAGCAATGACCTTCCCCGTCTCCAGCTCATACGCTCCCTGGATCTCCTCCGGCGTCATCGGTCTGGTGCAGGGAATCGTGCCGTAGAAGTAGTCCGCCTGGGTAGTGCCCATGGGCATCACGCCCATGCCGGCCTGGGCAAAGGTGGTCGCCCAGCGAGAGTGGGTATGTACCACGCCGCCGCACTCTGGAAATGCCTTATACAGCTCTACATGGGTGGGCGTGTCGCTGGAGGGCTTCCACTTGCCCTCTACCACCTTGCCGTCTAAATCCACAACCACCATATCCTGTGCGGTCATCCCATCATAGGCAACACCGGAGGGCTTGATCACCACAAGGCCCTTCTCCCGGTCAATTCCGGACACGTTACCCCAGGTAAAGGTGATCAGTCCGTATTTGGGCAGTAGAAGATTTGCCTGCAAAACCTGCGCTTTTAGTTGTTCCAGCATCCCAATTTCCTCCTTACAGTGTCTGAGTGGCCACCCGCTCCACCGGAAAAGCGTTCTGATACCGGGCCAGGAAGGTCTGGAAGCCGTCGATATCCGCCTGATCGGCCAGCAGTGTCGTGGCTTTCGCACCGGCAAACACATGGTCGTCCAGATAATCCTCCAGGGCCTCCCCTTCCGCCTTCCACAGCCGGTAGGCGCACAGCAGCGCCATGCCATAGGGTCCGCCCTCACCGGCGGTCTCCATCACAGAAACCGGTGCGCCCACTGCGGCGGACAGCATCCGTTGCCCAACCTCCGGGGTCTTAAAGAAGCCGCCGTGGCCATAGAGCTTATCCACCGGCAGATGCTCTTCCTTGGTCAAAATGTCCAGGCCAATCTTCAACGTGGCCAGCGCGGACAGCAAATGGGTCCGCATGAAATTGGCCAGGGAGAAATCCGCGTCCGGCTTCCGGGCAAATACCGGGCGGCCCTGGTCCAGATCCGTCACGCCCTCGCCGGAGAAATAGTTGTAGCTCAACAGGCCGCCGCAGTCAGGGGCGCCTTCCAGGGCCTTGCGGAACAGCTTCACAAACACCTCGCCCTTATTCTGGGGCGCGCCCATTAAATCCGCAAACTCGCACAGCAGATTGACCCAGGCATTGATATCCGAGGTGCAGTTGTTGCAGTGCACCATGGCCACCGGCGCACCGGCGGGGGTAGTCACCATGTCGATCTCCCGGTGCACACCCAAAGCGTGATCTGTGACCAGCATGGCAAAGTCGGAAGTGCCGGCGGAGACATTGCCGGTACGGACCCGAACCGCGTTGGTCGCCGCCATGCCGGTACCCGCGTCACCCTCGCAGGGGGCCACCGCCGCGCCGGGCTGCAAAACACCGGTGGGATCCAGGAAGAATGCGCCTCCCGCCGTCAGGGTACCCGCGTCCTCTCCCGCAGTCTTGACCACAGGCAAAATATCCCGCAGCTTCCAGGGGAACTTGCCCGCCAGCAGCGCATCAAACTTTTGCACCATGGTCTCGTCAAAATCCAGCGCCTGGCTGTCGATGGGGAACATGCCGGAAGCCTCGCCCACGCCCATCACCTTCTGGCCGGTGAGCTTCCAGTGGATATAACCCGCCAGGGTGGTCAGATAGGCGATGTCCTTCACATGGGTCTCCCCGTTTAAAATGGCCTGGTACAGATGGGCGATGCTCCAGCGCTGGGGAATGTTAAAGCCCAACAGCTGGGTCAGCTGCTCCGCAGCCTGGCCGGTGATGGTGTTCCGCCAGGTGCGAAACTCCGCCAACTGATTTCCGTCTTTGTCAAAAGGCAGATAGCCGTGCATCATGGCGGAAACGCCCACCGCACCCACAGTGGTCAGCTCTAGTCCAAACTTTTCCTTTACATCCCGCTTCAGGTCTGCATAGCAGGCCCGAATGCCGGTGTGAATGGCGTCCATAGAATAGGTCCAGACGCCATTTACCAGTTGATTTTCCCACTCATAGCTGCCGGACGCGATGGGCAGATGCTGCCGGTCCAGCAAAACCGCTTTAATCCGGGTAGAGCCAAGCTCAAGTCCCAATACTGTCTGCTTTAGTTCCATAGGATCCCCCTCACTTTAACTTCCAAATCAAATCCTTGATCAGCAGTTCTTCTTCCAGCTTTTCCGGCGTAGTGTCCTTGCAGATGTGGACAAACTCAATGTCCATCATCTTTGCCCAATCCCCCATCTGCTGGGCGGTCACATCGTAGGACAGCACCGTATGATGGGCGCCGCCGGCAGTGATCCAACACTCCACCCCGGTGGTCAGATCGGGCATCGCCCGCCACATCACCCTTGCCACCGGCAGGTTGGGCATGGGTAGAATAGGCTTCACTGCCTCAATGTCCTGGACAATCAGGCGCAGGCGGCCACCCATGTCGATCAGACTGGCCACAATGGCAGGGCCAGCCTTCCCCTCAAACACCAGCCGGGCCGGATCCTTTTCGTTCATGCCGATGCCCAGGTGGTGCGTCTCAATCCGAGGCTTTCCGGCGGCCAGACTGGGACATACCTCCAGCATATGGGCGCCCAGGGAATACTCCTGTCCCTCCACCAAATGGTAGGTATAGTCCTCCATAAATGCGGAAGCGCCATTGCCATTCTCGCCCATGGCCTTCATAATGGCGGTCATGGCGGCCACCTTCCAGTCCCCCTCACCGCCGTAGCCATAGCCCTGGGCCATCAAATGCTGGGAGGCCAG
>CAOJND010000143.1 GCA_948439445.1 uncultured Eubacteriales bacterium
GGGCAGGCGTTTCAGAGCGCTCTGAATCTGCGGGGGATCCGGTGCGTGTCCAGCAAGGGGCAAAATCTACTGGAAACGGCGGAAATCAGCACCCTTCGCGCAATTTTGCAGATCATCTCCAACCCCAGACAGGATATTCCGTTGCTGGCTGCGCTGATGAGCCCGGTGTTCTGCTTCACCGCAGGAGAACTGGCCCATCTACGCAGTGGGGACCAAAGTAGCTGCTTGTATGATTTGCTTGCAGCGGCGGATACCCCCAAAGCGGCGGGATTTATCAAGACTTTGGAAGGACTCCGGCGCAAGGCCAGGCTTTTGCGTATTGCGCAGCTGATAGAACAGATCTTTGTGGAAACCAGGCTGGATCGTATCTTTGGAGCTATGATGGATGGAGAGCGCAGGGAAGAACATCTGCGGCAGTTTTACAGCCTGGCAGTGGACTTTGAAGCCACCCTCCGGCGGGATTTGTCACGGTTTTTGGAACACCTGGACGCGCTAGAGGAGCAGGGACTGACAGTGGAGGAGGAGCCGGACCGGACGGGGGCCGTGACGCTGATGAGCATTCACAAATCCAAGGGTCTGGAATTTCCTGTGGTTTTCCTTTGCGGCCTGTCCCGCAGGTTTCACAGTGAGAGCCAGCGAAGCCAGGTGCTGATCGACAGCAAACTGGGCTTGGGCCTTTCCGCCCTGGATGAGCCGCGCCGGATCCGATATCCGACCATTGCCAAGTGGGCGGTGTCCGCCAAAATGGGAGCGGATAGCCGGGCGGAGGAGCTTCGGGTGCTGTACGTTGCTATGACCCGGGCCAAGGACCGGCTGATTATGACCTATGCCTCCAGGACCTTGGACAAGGATTTGCAGAGGGTATCTCAGCGGTTGGGCTTGTGTAGCGACGCACAGCTGGCGGCGGAGGCGGGGTGTCCAGGGGACTGGGTGCTGCTGGAGGCTATGAATCGCTCCGAGGCCGGGGAATTGTTTGCCCTGGGGGGAAGCTCGCCGGAACCTGGAGTCGCCCAACATCCATGGCGGATTACCGTATCCAAGGCACGAGCCGAGACGCCGGAAACCTCGATTGCACAGGTGCAAGAGGCCATGTTTGGCCAGATCCAAAGCCTGCCCCAGGGGACCAAGGATCGCCTGCGGGAAGGGTTGGGCTTCCAGTATGCTCACATGGCTGCCACCAGAGCGCCCTCGAAGCAGACCGCCACCCAACGCAAGGGCCGGCAGAAGGATCAGGAGGCGGCGGAGCAGGCGCCGGAGCTGCGGGAGCAGGCCAAAAAATACCGTAGTCCAGCTTTTATCAAACAGGAGCCGTCCGGCCGGTTGGTTGGCAACGCCATGCATCGGGCCATGCAATTTCTACGATTTGAGGCCTGCGGCAGCTTATCGGAGCTCCGGCAGGAGCTTGACCGGCTGACGCAACGGGGCGTTTTGTCGCGGCAACAGCGGGAGCTGGTTCGGGAAGATGAAATCTTTGCGTTTTTCCAGACGGAATTGGGCCGCAAGCTCTATAGAGGGGCGGAGGTTGTGCGGGAATTTAAATTCTCTATTTTAGACGATGGAAGCCGGTATGGACCGGGCCTGGAAGAAGAGCAGGTCTTGCTGCAGGGCGTTGTGGACTGCGCAGTATTGGAGCCGGAGGGGATCACCATTTTAGATTTCAAAACCGACTTTGTGACAGAGCAGTCCCTATCGTCTCTTTCGGAGCGCTACCGACTTCAGGTGGATGCCTACGCTGAGGCAATGGGCAGAATCTTTCAATGTCGCGTCTTAAAAAAACTGCTATACTTTTTTCGCCTGGGTCGTTTTGTGGAGCTTTCCTAAATTCCGGAGAAAGACTTGGTTATTTTGCATAAATGCCAATATTGGATTTGCTGCAAAATAGAGAATTGTTGATGTTTGCTAAAATTTAGTTGATTTTATATTGAGAATAATTTACGATACGCATAAGCTTGAATTATAAAAGAATCAAAAACTGGGGTTTTGGCACTTGTTCCAGTTTATAATTTCGGCGGCCAGTCTTGTCCAGTCGATGTTGTAAAAATGGGGTGTCCAGCGGATTGACAATGTGAGGATACGTTGGAGTGCTTAGGAGGTGAGATGTTCGGAACAGAGGGAGGTATAGCATACACGATGCGTAAGCGATGTGGGAGTACGATGCCCGCAAAAGTTGTTTGCTTATCTAGTATGCGCACACAGTGTTTTTAGGGGGTAAACGAAAGAATGAAATCCAGATGTAGAGGGATTGCACTGCTTTGTGCGATCATTATGCTATTCCAGCTGGTACTTTCGGTGCCGGTATTCGCAGTGGATACCGCAGAAGATGTAGCTTACCAGCTTGCCAGTACGGTAGAAGCCGGGAAACAGTATGTGATTGTTTCCAACGGCTACGCACTGACCAACAAGACGGCCAACGTCAGTACCGCCAGCGGCGGCACGTCGCTGGCCAGCACCGCTGTTACAGTTGCGAACGGCAAAATTACATCCGAAGTCACGGATGATATGGTTTGGGACTTTGCGGAGGGTACTTCCTCCAAGGCTGGTCCCTATACCACCGGTTTCTTTATCACCAATGGCAATAGCAAGTACCTGTCCCGTGGTTCCAGCAGCGGCACCGGTGTGGCCCCGCTGTACACCAATAAATACGATGCTTCCAACGTGGCGAGCAAGCCCCACTACTGCTACTGGGCGTTCCAAACCATGGATGAGACGACTTCTAGCATGAGCATGTTCCTGTTCAGCTCCGATTCGTCCGACTATGTGTTCTTTGCCCGGGGTGCCTCCGCCGGCTTTGATGCGCCTGGCATGGCCCAGAGCAACATGAGCAGTGGGCTGTCTTCGTACCAGGTGAAGCTGTACGAGAAGGTTACTGGGACGGTAGATCCGAATCCCACCGATCCTCAGCCTACCGATCCCCAGCCCACTGAGCCTGAGACCACCAATCCTGCCAGCGAGGCGGAGCACAGCTTGCTCTTTATGTCCGACCTGCACGCTGGCCTGGAGGGCTATACCAACCTGAAAAAGATGATTCCGGCGCTGAAGAACGAGGGCTTCACGCCTGAGGTTATCGGCTATGGCGGCGACTATGTGGAAGATGGAAAGGGCGCTTCCGCCGACTGGAATGTGGTTTACAACAACATTACCAGCATTGTCAGCGCCACCTATCCCAATGCCGCCAATGCTTTCACCATGGGCAACCATGACTGGGAAGCAATTGACGAGGCCAAGTTCAAGGAAATCTTTAAGTTCGACAGAACTGGCGTTGCCTATACCGCCGAAGATTATGAGATCTATATGATCGGCGCCCAGAGCAACACCAGCGGCCAGGGCAAAGAGACCTTCTGGACTGCTGATATCACCGCGCTGGACAACTATCTGGCTTCTAAGGTGGACAGCGGCAAGGCGATTTTTGTTCAGACCCACTGGCCTCTGCACAGAGGCTACAACTGGAATTGGAGAAACATCACCAATGCCGGTCAGATGATCGACACGCTAAACAAGTATGGCAACGAGATGGATATCGTCTTCCTCTGGGGACATAACCATTACACCGATGGCAACCGTCACACCGTCATGACCCCGGGCAACTCCCTGACCTATGGGGACGGCGTATCCAAGGTTATTAAATTTGTCTATGCCAACGTAGGCTGCATGAACGACATGTACTTCAGACATGACGGCCATGTGGACGTGGACGTAGGTCCCGGCACCTGCCTGAGCGTTGGTCTCGACAGCGATAAGATTACCTTTGTATACAACAAGATCGACAACGGCACCTTCTCCCACACTGCGGACGTTACCCTCAGCGGTGTTCTGAATACGCGTCCGGCTGTTGTGGTTGTAGAGCGGGGCGCAGATGTTCCCGATCCTCCCGCACCCGCATTGGCCATCTATGAGGACACCTCCTATAGCTTCGCGGAGCGGGCTGCCGACCTGGTGGGCCGTATGTCGTTGGCACAGAAGGCCGGTCTGACCACCAGCACCAACGCTGCCATTGCTGCGTCGGATCTGGGCGGCGGCGCGCTGAACGTGCCTGGCACGAAGGGCCTGGGCCGGTATGTGTTCTGGAATGAAGCCCTCCATGGCTTCTATGTTGGCTGGAGTGGCCAGACTGCCAACTCCATGTCCTATCCCCAGAGTTTGACCGTTGGCACCACGTGGAACCCCGAGCTGTATTACCGGGAAGCGACCGCGATTAGTGACGAGCTGCGCGAGCGCTGCGGCAAGAACGGCTTGGGCAACGCCATTGATCTTTCTTTCTTCTCTCCCACCGTCAACCTGCAGCGTGATCCCCGCTGGGGCCGCAACGAAGAGTCCTACGGTGAGGATCCTCTGCTGGTCGCTGAAATGGGCAAGCAGTTTGTCCTGGGTATGGAAGGCAAGGATCAGAATGGCAATACTCTGGATCCCAAT
>CAOJND010000144.1 GCA_948439445.1 uncultured Eubacteriales bacterium
TTTCATCCTCACATTGTGATTGGAGATTGCTGGGCAAATGGGGCGGTTACGATCATGCCAAAACATTTTAACAAGCCCCGTTGGGTTGCACCTAGAACATATTGTTCTATGCGTCATCCATTTCAAGTGATGTATCTATATTTTCGAGAGGATGATTATCGACCTGGTTATGAAGAATATGTTGTGGACCGAACAGCTCCCCAAAGGGAAACATAGGCATCGCTATCCAGATGGGCATATTCGAGGCTTTATTCCAATGCCAAATAGCAATAGCGTATTGCTAGGTATGGGCATCATTGTAGTGGGAACTGCGTTATCTATCTATTATCTATATTATAGCGAATGATGTCAGCGGAATTGGCATTGCAGATGATGGACTTTTGGTGCCCGTGATAGATTGGATTACCAAAAGTTATGATATGATGTTTAAATAGAGGAGGATTATTATGGATCTTATGATGTGTATGGATTATATTTGTTCCATGTACCTTTCAGACACAATCGAACTATTTGATATGGTCCTAGATGATGATATTGATGATCCGCAATATTCAGCGATAACAACATGGAATCGTTTTTGGGTTTATTTACAATACAAGCATCAAACAGATAAAAATTTTGCAATTCGCGATGTACCTTCTTTGTTGCTGCAATGTGGATATACAGATGAGGATGTTGCCCTTTTTGTGCAAAAGGCACAGGAAGAGCGCCCAATCTATCATGGTGCAATATTCGACCCAGAGTCTTTTTAAATTTGTTGTTCCTCGTTAGCGGATGGGCAGTTTCATAGAGGGAGGTGAAAAAAGAAGGAATAGAAAAGATAAAAAAAATATATTTTCTATATACTAGCCACCTCGAAGTATTTCGGGGTGGCTAGCTATTGCTTCACTGGCATCATTTGGATTAAGGAACTTCAGAGCTGCTGGCCCAGTATGGGTATGACACCACCAACCGGCTGAAAAATTTCTCCTATTCTATCCCTGGGGTTGTTGACAGCGTCAGCCAGACCATGTATTATAACACCAGCACCATGGATCAGTTGTGTGACGGGGCATTGGCGGATCACGATCATCAAGTTGGCCCACAGGCCCGTTACCACAGTCAAAGCAGGAAGCTCTTTTGTTTTTAAACAGACAAAAAATTGGTATAATGACAGAACTTACGACATACTATGGTGCTGGAGGGTTTTTTATGAACGACAATGCACATCAACGAACCGCCCTAGGGCGGCAGGCCGGTCTGGTTGGAATTTGCTGCAATGTGCTTCTTTTTTTGGGAAAAATCATTGTGGGCCTGTTGTCCGGGTCCGTTTCCATTGCGGCAGACGCCGTTAACAATTTGTCCGATGCAGCCAGTTCTGTGGTAACCCTTGTAGGCTTTCGTTTGGCCGAAAAGCCCGCCGATGCAGATCATCCCTATGGCCACGCCCGGTATGAGTATCTGTCCGGCCTGGCAGTTGCTGCTCTGATCTTAATTATCGGGTTTGAACTGGCCAGGACCTCCATCAGCAAACTGTTGCATCCCACATCCATTGTCTTTTCCACAAGTCTGGTTGTAGTTCTGTCCGCTTCCATTGTGGTTAAATTGCTCCTTGCTATATACTATACCACCGTGGGTAGGAAAATAAATTCCACCACGCTACGTGCCTCCGCCGCAGACAGCCGCAACGATGTGATAACCACAACGGCAGTCTTGCTGTCGGCAATTGTGGAGCATATTTCCAGATGGCAAATTGATGGCGCCATGGGTTTAGCCGTGGCTCTTTTTATTCTATGGAGCGGCGTGGGACTGGCAAAGCAAACCATCAGTCCCCTACTTGGCGAAGCCGCTGATCCAGCACTTGAGCAGGAAATTGTCAAAGAGGTCAATGCCTGTCCTCTGGTATTGGGTTATCATGATCTGATGGTTCACGACTATGGTCCTGGGCAGCGATTTGCCAGTATACATGTGGAAATGGATCAACAGGAAAATCCCCTGGTCTGTCACGAAGCCATCGACCATATCGAGCGGCAGTGTCTAACCAATCACAATGTTCATCTGGTCATCCACTACGATCCGGTTGTCACAGACGATCTCTTGTTGAATCATCTGCGCCAGCAGGTAGAGACGATCCTGGCGCAACAGCATCCTGCCCTGCATATCCACGACTTTAGAATGGTCCAGGACACCCTGATCTTCGATATGACCATTCCATTTGAATGGATGTCCCGGCAAGAGTCATTGCAGCAAACCCTGGAGCAACAACTTTTCCAAGTTGAGGGAAAACCTTATCATACCATCATTACCTTTGATGCGGTGGCCTTTCAGCCGGAAACACCTTTAAAACGCAGTTAATTACAGCACCACCTGCACCAGAGCCAACAGCAGCAGGCCTGGCACGCCCAAAAAACCGGCGATTAGTACCGTCACCGGATTAATAGGAAATAGGATTCCTGTGTATACACTAATTAAATTCAGCAGCCACAGGCAGAGAAAACCGCAGAACCCATGGAGTAATAGCTTCCATCCCAATTTAATGGGGGACAAAAGCACATAGAGTAAAACCACCAACAGTGCGATGGGAATTAGTAACGTGAGTATTGCTTCCATAGCCATCCCTCCTGCTTTGATTGTATCATGTTCCAGGCTCGAAAGCTGGCACTTCCCGGCAGCCACCCGGTTTTGTGCCGGCATAAATTGGCTGACCACAAGATACGGTATCTCGCCAAAAAATTCGACTTTATTTCTGAAATCTTCCCAAAATCATATGCTTGTGTCTCTACACAAATTGTGGTATAATAATCTGCAACTGACGATCAAAAGGAGCCTCCGCCATGAACGTTACAGATGTCCACATCAGCCGGGGAGACGCCCGTAAGCTGCTCAGCTCCCTCAGCGGTGATGTGGCGTTGCTCTATCTTTACATACAATGTGGGAATGATCCGGAAACCGCAGCGCAAGCGATACGGTTGACCGACGTTAGATTCAACTGCGCTGCGGCAACTTTGCGGCAATTGGGTCTATGGCCGGAGCCACAGCAGCTCCAGGTACTGCCTGGACAACGGCCTAGCTATACAGAATCCGATGTGCTGGATGCTTTGGACAGCGATCATTCCTTCCGGCTACTCTATGGAGAGGTACAGCGGGTCTTAGGGCGAAACCTGAACACAGAGGAATTAAAAATTCTTCTGGGCTTTATTCGTTATTTAGGCCTTAGTCCCGATGTAATCTCTGTGTTGGTATGCTACTGCAAAGATCGGGCCCGGCAGCGGGGGCGGCTGCGCACGCCCTCTCTGCGCGCTATCGAGAAAGAGGCCTATGCCTGGGCAGAGCAAAACATTAATACCATGGAAGAGGCCGCTGCCTTTATCCAAGCGCAGAACGCCCGGGAATCCCGTCTGAACAAGCTCCAACAGCTTTTGCAGATCCGGGGGCGAAATCTCACTGCTGCAGAGGAACGGTATGCCCAAAAGTGGCTGGATATGGATTTTGACGATGAGGCGCTGACGCTGGCCTATGAGCGAACCTGTTTGAACACTGGCGGCTTAAAATGGCCCTATATGAACGGTATCCTCACCCGCTGGCATGAGGCGGGACTTCACACAGGTGCACAGGTGCGCAACGGCGACCGGAAACCCGATGTTCGGAATCCGCAGGCACCCCGCCAGTTGGACGCAGAGGAGCAAGCGGCCATTGCCAGAATGCTGCGGGAGGGATAGACCATGGCATATCAGGAAGAAGTGATTCGCCGGGCCAGACAGCGTCTGGAGCAGGCCCGCGCGGATCGGGAATCCGAAAATCAGGCTCACTTACAGCAGGCTTATGCGCAAGTTCCCCGTCTGCGGCAGATCGATCTACAACTACGCGGCACCATGGCCAAAGCAGCCCAGGCGGTCTTTACCCAAGGTGAGGACGCCCAGGCCATGATGGAATTGGCCCGGCAAGAAAATTTGGCTTTGCAGCGGGAACGCGCCCAGCTGGCAGCGGAATATTTTGCGCCAGGTTTTTTAGAGGAACGTCCCATCTGTGACCGCTGTGGTGGTCGGGGATATGTAGGCAGCCAGATGTGTGTCTGCCTGCAAAAGCTGTGCCAGCAGGAGCAGGCAAAGGAGCTCCCTTTTCTTTCTGCTGGAACGGAGCGGTTTGAAAATTTCCGGCTGGATTTGTATTCGGAGCAGGTAGATCCTCATCTGGGAGCAAGTCCTCGGTTCATTATGGAAAAAACATATCAAACCTGCCGCCAATATGCCTTTGGCTTTCATAGACATGCTGAAAATCTCTTATTTTCCGGCGGCACAGGCCTTGGGAAAACCTTCCTGTCCGCCTGCATTGCTCGCGTGGTGGCAAGCGGTGGTAATTTTGTGGTTTATGAAAGCGCTGGGCATCTTTTTCATAGATCGGAAGAGCACACGTCTGA
>CAOJND010000145.1 GCA_948439445.1 uncultured Eubacteriales bacterium
AGGAGACCGGTGAATTAAAGATCAACCAGTATAAAAACAGAAGGGGGGAAGGCAAATGGAATGGATCAACTTGTTTGGGCTTATTTTTCTGATTGTGCTTCTGATTCCAAACATCATCTATGCTTTCAAACAAAAGGTGAGAATAAGACACCGCTGGCAAAACAAGCCGGTATTGATCTTGGAGCAAATTGGCAGAATTGGCTGTATGGTATTTATGTGTGTGATTCTGCCAGGGACCACCTTTGGCTTTTCCTCAGGAGAGGCCTTGGCGGTGTATCTCATGGGCAATGAGGCGCTGATCCTGTGCTATCTAGTGGCTTGGATCTTTCTTGGACGGCGGTTTAACCTGTCCAGGGCGCTGGCCCTATCGATTTTACCGTCTGTTGTGTTTCTGTTTAGCGGCCTTTTGAGCCATTATATCCCTCTAATTGTGTCCGCGCTAGTTTTTGGGCCATGTCACATTTTAATTAGTTGTCAGGACGTGCTACACAAGCCGTCGTCGGAAGAAACGGAGGGCGTATGACCCAGATACAGAGCAAGCTATTTGATCTGCAAGAGCTTTCTTACCAGCGGTTTCAGTGCCGTTTGATGCCCACAGTGGATCCGGATACCGTAATTGGAGTGCGGACGCCGGCGCTTCGCGCCCTGGCAAAAGAGCTATGGGAGAAGCCGGAGGCGGCGCAATTTTTAAGGGAGTTACCGCACCAGTATTACGAGGAAAACAATCTTCACGGCTTTCTGCTGGAGCGGATCAGAGATTTTGGTACCTGCGTGGCGGAAGTGGATCGGTTTTTACCCTATGTAGACAACTGGGCGACCTGTGATTTGATATCGCCAAAGGTGTTTGCCAAACATCTGCCGGAGCTTTTGGCCAAAATCCGGGAATGGATGGGGTCGTCCCAGCCGTATACCATTCGTTTTGGCATGGAGCAGTTGATGCGTTACTATCTAGACGAGGCTTTTCAGCCAGCATATCTTGAAATGGTGGCGCAGATTGAATCTGATGACTATTATGTAAAAATGATGGCCGCCTGGTTTTTTGCCACGGCCTTGGTCAAGCAATATGAGGCGGCTTTGCCATATTTGACTGAGAGGCGGCTATCCCCCTGGATTCACAACAAGGCGATTCAGAAGGCGGTGGAGAGCCGGAGAATTACCCAAGAGCAAAAGTTATATTTAAAGACCTTAAAGGTATAATCTCCTTTTAGAAGACGTTCACTTTTTCCAACTGCCACAAAATCCCTCCGCAGGAGCCTGTGCCTGCGGAGGGATTTTTATATATGGCATATGCGTTGCGTTAGAGATCACTTTCCATTGAGGATAGCAGATCCTTTAGCTTGGGATTGTCTGTATTCAGATGCTTCCAGTTTCCCTCCGCGTCCTGCAAGTATTCGCTGGCAATCTGGGTATAGGTACTGGAGTTGCCGCTGGCGTAGTTCATGGTAATCAGATATTTATGTCCATGACAATTCTCCGGGTGATCGGGCAGGACATAAGACGCCTCTAAATTTCGCAGATAGGCGATCATCGCTTCCACCTTATCCGGTTCCATATAATGTCTTGTATACGCTTCATCCTCCGGATCGCAGGATACATCTACAGATACCACCATGCGGGACAAGACGGCTGGATCCTCTGTCTGGGGCTTAGATCGGGGCAGACAACCGGCCAGTGTCAGGACAATTGTAAGCAAACATAGCGAAAATCTCCACATTTTCATAGGGATATCCTCCTTTTATCCAAATAAGAAACCCGCTTGTAAGAGAATCCGAATATTAGCGTGATAATTCTCCTGCGAGGTAAAAGGCAGGCAGTCATAGCCGTCCATTTGATGGAAGGATACCACTCTGTCTGTCCAGTTGATCCATAGATAGTATGTACCAAGACGCTCTTCCATATCACGTTCCCCCTGGTATTTTTGCTTGAATTCAAAGATTATTATACGATATATGACGAAAAAGAAAAGGGAAATGTGACGAAATAAAGTAGACTTAATAAAAAATTTAAGATTTGTTAATGATTGTGGAATTTAAGAGTGCACCATGCCACTATTTTTTTCATTCGGTACAAAATGAACGGGTTTCCCGGCGCGACACGCCGGGAAACCAGAGTTAGAAAGCTAGAGACCATGCGTATTATAGTTCACAATTGTTCACAGTTCTGGGGAACGGAATAACATCCCGAATGTTGCCCATACCGGTCAAGTACATGACGCACCGCTCAAAGCCAAGACCAAAGCCGGCGTGACGGGCGGAGCCGTGCTTGCGAAGATCTAGATAGAAGCCATAGTCCTCTGGACGCATACCCAGCTCCCGGATCCGGCTTTCCAATAGCGCGTAGTTATCCTCACGCTGGCTACCGCCGATGATCTCTCCGATGCCTGGCACCAGGCAGTCCATGGCAGCTACAGTCTTGCCGTCTGGATTCAGCTTCATGTAGAAAGCCTTGATCTCTTTGGGATAATCCGTGACAAATACAGGGCGCTGAAAGACCACCTCGGTTAGATACCGCTCATGCTCTGTCTGCAGATCGGAACCCCAGTGGACGGGATATTCAAATTCCGCGTTGTGCTCCTCCAAAATGGCGATGGCCTCCGTATAGGTCACATGACCGAAGTCGGAATATAGCACATGTTTTAGCCGGTCCAGTAAGCCTTTGTCCACGAATTGATTGAAGAATGCCATCTCCTCCGGGGCATGCTCCAGCACATAGGCGATGATGTATTTGATCATATCCTCCGCCAGGCGCATATCGTCCTCCAGATCGGCAAACGCAATCTCCGGCTCAATCATCCAGAACTCCGCAGCGTGGCGGGTGGTATTGGAGTTTTCCGCCCGGAAGGTGGGACCAAAGGTATAGATATTGCGGAAGGCCATGGCATAGGTCTCTCCGTTGAGCTGGCCAGATACGGTCAACTTGGTAGGCTTATTGAAGAAGTCCTTGGAAAAGTCCACCTTACCATCTTCGGTCATGGGAGGATTGTTCAGATCCAGGGTGGTAACTTGGAACATCTCGCCGGCGCCCTCGCAGTCGGAGCCGGTAATTAGCGGGGTGTTGACATAGACAAAGTTTCGCTCCTGGAAGAACTGATGAATCGCAAAAGCCGCCAGGCTTCGAACCCGGAACACGGCCTGGAAGGTGTTGGTGCGGGGACGCAGATGGGGCATGGTACGCAGATACTCCAGTGTATGGCGCTTTTTCTGCAAAGGATAATCCGAAGTGGAGGGGCCTTCCACGGTGACGGTATCCGCCTGAATCTCAAAGGGCTGTTTGGCCTCAGGGGTTTCCACCAGGGTGCCGCAAACAATCAGCGCCGCGCCTACATTTGTTTTGGAAATCTCCTGAAAATTGTCCATGGTATCGTGATAGACCACTTGGACCGGGGTAAAATAAGTGCCGTCGTTGAGCACAATAAAGCCAAACTGTTTGCTGGCCCGGATGGAGCGCACCCAACCGCCTACCTGTACGGTTTTTCCAGCGTAATCGGCAGTTTTTTGAAACAATTCACGGACGGAAATCAATTCCATAATCAGTACCTCTCTTCATCACACAGATATACACAGTATACGCCAAAATGGCAAATTTTACAAGGGGTATGGGAGAGTTTTTTCTCTGCACCGGGAAATTCCATAGAAAAGGAAAGCCTCCGCCCATGCGCCAAGGGCGCTCAGACGGAGGCTCTATCCACAAGAATCAAATACTAGAATTACCGGCCTTCCGACACGCCTTTGCGAACCAAGGCGCGTCTCATCCGGGCTTCCGCCAGGCGCAGGTCGGCGTCGGAGGAATTCTTGCTTTGCAGGGTGGCCTTTGCTCGCTCCAAAGAGGCCTCCGCCCGCTGGGGATCGATCTGATCTGCCCACTCAAAGGTGGTGGGCACCAGAGTGACCAGATTGTCCACAACAGATACCATTCCGCCGATGCAGGCGGCATATCGCCGCTGTCCGTTGATGACAATCGTCGCCCGGCCCATACCCAAAGCGGCCACGCAGTTCATGTGATGCGCCAGAATGCCCATGTCCCCAACTGTGGTGCGGACAATTACCTCTTCCGCCTGACCGTCGTATACAAGGCCGTCAGGCGTTACGATTTTCAATGGGAAGCTGGTCATGCATTCTCACCCTTCCGATACTTTTCCACCACGTCGTCAATGGAGCCGGCGAACAGGAAATAGGACTCGGGAATTTCGTCGTGCTTGCCCTGAATGATCTCCTGGAAGCCCCGAATGGTTTCCTTCAGAGGGACATATTTGCCCTCCATGCCGGTGAACTGCTCCGCCACGGAGAAGGGCTGGGAAAGGAAGCGCTGCACCTTCCGGGCGCGGTTGACCGTGAGCTTATCGTCTTCGCTCAGCTCGTCCATACC
>CAOJND010000146.1 GCA_948439445.1 uncultured Eubacteriales bacterium
TTTGACAGACTGCGACGCGGGCAGGCGCATTTTGCGCCAGCCCGCGTCTATATCAAAAAGGAGGTTAAAAGCATTGGAAAACTGCCATTTACCGGTCAAAGCTTTAGCATAATTTCCACAGAAAAGCAATGGGGATCCACCATCTGATAGTGGAGAATGCCGTCATATTTTTTCACGATGTCCCGCAGGACTTTGATCCCAATGCCGTGGTTTCTGGAATCCTCTTTTGTAGATTGGAGCTGGGGATTTTTTTGTAACACATCCTCTGGAACGCTGTTATCAATCCGCAGCGCCAGATAGGATTTGACCGGATAAACCGTCAGCCGGATAAATGGCTCGTCCTGCTGGGCGCAGGCTTCAATGGCGTTGTTCAGCAGATTTCCAAAAAGGGAGCACAGGGTCAAATCGTCGATGGGTAGCGGGTCCGGTAGCACGATCTGAAACTCCGTATGGATCCCCAGGGATTTGGCGTAGGCACTTTTTTGGTTCAAAATTGCGTTTACCACCGTATTTCCTGTGGTAAAGGCGTCAATTACTGGGATTTTTTGCCGTTTGATCTCCGCCAGATAGGCGTCGAGCTGCGCATATTGCTTGTCTTGCAACATCCTTTGGGCATAGATGAGGTAGTTGGAGAACTCGTGCCGTAGCTCATGCATCTGGGTGGAGGCCTCCTTTAACTGGGCCAGGGTGGTCTGCGAAATCTGCATGGCCTGAAGCTTCACCTGCTGCTCCAGGGCGTTTTGATGCTCTTTTGTAAATCGAAAAACCAAAAATGTGATGGTGAAGGTGGTGAAGCTGGCGACGGAATAGAACAGAATCCTGGCGCCTGTGGTGCTGAAATACCGAATTGCAATGCAGCTGGCTGCGAAGTTGATATAGGCAATTCCAAGCAGGATCAGATGATCCCGCCGGTTGAGATAAAACGAGGTAAAGTTCAAATATTTTTTCAGCACCAAAAAATAGCACCCAAAGGTGCCGTAACCCAGCACATCTCGTACCATGACCAGAGAATAGGGATAATCCGCGCCCCAGATCAGGGAAATACAGCCGCCGTAGATAAAGCCAGTCTGCCCTGCTACAGACATGGCCAGTAGTAGCACCAGGAGCATGGAGTAGAAATTGCCCCGGTACAGCAGGCAGCTAAACAGCAGCAGACACGCGATATGCATGGATTGATGCAGCAGGTAGTTCATGCCTCCGGGAAACGGTAACGCGTGCAGCAAAAGCGACACAGTACCAGAAGCGACCGCTGCCGCCAGGGTGACAAGCCGCTGGTGCTTGCCGCAATAGCGGTAGGGAAACATGCTCATGCAGGGAATCGCCACCAGGTGATAATAGTAGCGGGAGAGGAAAGCCCAAATGGTCTGAATCATCAAAGGCATATGTGGACACCTCCATTGTGGCTGTAAAGCCTGTTTTTATTATAGGAAACGTCTATATGCCTGTCAAGGGGGCGGAATCAACGGCAAAAAAATGGGAACCAACGACCACACCCATTGCTGTTTGTTCCCTCTGGTATGCTGTTGGTTCCGGTGATATAGACAAGAAAAGGGGAATTTGGTATAACCAGTTCAGTTTCATAAACGAATTTTCTCCTGCCGTACTGGGTAGTCACAAAACCCACGGAGGGAAAGGAGGAGCGTTGGACAAAAGCGGGGAAGATTCGTCTGTGCGTTTCGCTGTTATCCACAGAGGCCGCCCAGCGGTCCCAAAAAATGAAGGAGGTCACAACTCATGAAAAAGGTCAGAACCCTGCTTTCCTGTCTGCTGGCGATTGCCATGTTCCTCTCCCTGCTGGCTCCCACAGCGCTGGCTGTGGAAGCGGAGGATCCCGCACCCACCAATTCCTTCCGCGCCTGCGCCCATGGCACCAGCTATGTGTTGCAGGACGATAGCTATGAAGCAACCGACACAACCGGCGGCTACCGGCATTATAAGTGCGCGCAGTGCGGCGCCGAATATTCCTACGCCACCGATCCCA
Source organism: uncultured Eubacteriales bacterium (assembly GCA_948439445.1). Classification (GTDB taxonomy): domain Bacteria; phylum Bacillota; class Clostridia; order Oscillospirales; family Oscillospiraceae; genus Faecousia. Next base: position 1,982 of record CAOJND010000146.1, read on the forward strand.
TGGTTTACGAGGTGAACCCCAAAACCGGCGAGCCCATCACCCTGGACTACGCCACCAGCGTATATCTGCCCAACTATGAGTTCATGCCCGACAACGAGCTGCATGTATTCTGGTCCCGGCAGGACAACGAATGGCGCGTGTATGCCGTCGGCTCCCACGATACCAAGCTGTCCGGCTGGTGCGGCCCGGATATCACCTGCTGGTCCGCACCGGTGTATGACCTGACCGCCTGGCGCTTTGAGGCGATCCTCCGGGATACCGGCACCTTCTTCGCCTGTGATTTCAACTACGATCTGCAAACCGACCAGGCGGTGCTCTACGCGTTCCCCTTCTTTGGTAACTCTGAAATGCAGGGCACCCACCTGTGGGTCAACGGCCACAGCGTTCCCGACGCCTACTTTAACATTCCCCTGACCGAGGGCGACGGCGTGGTGGGCCTGGACGGGGTCAATCACTTCGATCCCGCGATTTACATTGCCGAAGACGGCACCATGCTCTGCACCTATGACGATTCCACCGGCGGTACCAAGCATTGCCAGATCGCCAAGGTCAACGCCAACGACCGGACCAAGGTGGAGTGGACGGTTGACGTGAAAATGGCCGAAGGCGAGCACAATACCAATGGTTTTGCTCCTAAGCATTATGAAGGCAGCACCATTGACCGGGTGGATGTGGATGGACACAGCTACTGGGTCGTGCAGTACAGCTACAAGAGCAACTGGTCCGCGGAGGACTATGAAAAGGACGTGGACGGCGAGCAGAGATGGTGGCCCCTGGCATACGTCTACTCCGATCCCGATATGGCCATCGACGAGCTAAAGGACTTTGCCGGCTGGCACTGGGGCGGCATCATTGGCGACAACGGCGGCTTCTACCGCCTGGACCTGGAAACCGGCGAAGTCACCGAGCATGACGATCCTACGGTCTGCTGGGGCAACAACCACGGCGGTCTGGCCTACATCAACGGCCAGTGGTATCTGTCCAACCACCGTCATACCTCTAACAACGCGGGCCGCCAGGGTTTCCTGCGGACGGTGGACATTTGCGTAAAAGATGGCAAGCTGGCAATCAGCACGCCGGAGTACACCACCTCCATGGGTGACAGCATCGACGCTTACCACACCTGGTCCGCCGACAAGGCCTGCCACCTGCTGCCCACCGTTTTCTCCGAAACCCACCAGCAAACTTTGTATATTGAGAGCCCCATACGCGGCGTGGAGGGCGACTACTGGGCAACGGTCTATGCCAATCCCCAAAGCGCCCAGCATCTTAGCCCCATTGTTGGCATTACCGATGGCGCGGAGGCCGGCTACAAATACCTGAATTTTGGCGCAGACATGAACTATGTCAACTTGACTGTCCTGGTCGCCCAGCAAGAGGGTTATGTGGACGGCACTATGGATGTGTATATTGACGCGCCCAGCGCAAAAGCTGGCGGTACAAAGATCGGCTCTATGCAGATCAGCGCGGCGGACATTGCCGCTGCCGGTGTGGCCGCTACCAGCGTCGACGGCACGCAGTGGAGCGAGCTGACCGCGAAGATGGACCGGGCGGTCAGTGGAATCCACGGGGTGTACTTCGTGTTCCATACCGCCGAAGAAGGCAACATCTGCAAGCTGGATGAATTTACCTTTACCCAGGCGTCTAAGCTGGAATTTGTGACGCAGCCTGAGTCCTATGTTGGCGCAGTTGGCTCCACGGCCACCTTCACGGCGGAGGCCACCGGCGACGGGCTATCCTATCAGTGGTATTATTCTAACAACAATGGCAAGAGCTTTGCTAGGTCCAATCTGCTGGGGGCCAATACCAATACCCTGTCCGTCACATTGGCTGCCTATCGCAATGGCCAGCAGTACAAGTGCGTTGCCACCGACCAAAACGGAGACGCGGTACACTCCCAGGTTGTGGCCATGACCGTGGCGGTTCCCACTGCTGAGCTGGCTATTACCAGCAATCCCGAGAGCTTTACCGGCGCGATTGGCGCTACCGCCACCTTTACGGTAAAGGCTACCGGCGAGGGCTTAAGCTATCAATGGTACTATTCCAATAACGGCGGCAAAACCTTTGCCAAATCCACGCTGGCCGGCGCCAATACGGAAAGTCTGAGTGTTTCGTTCAAAGCATTCCGCGCGGGCCAACAGTATAAGTGCGTGGTCACCGACGTCAGCGGCAGTAAAGTGGAGTCTGCAATAGCCACTTTGGGGACAAAATAAACATAATAAACACATGATATTTCAATCTAGGGCGGGCCTTTTGGCCCGCCCTATCAGCTTGTCAAAAAAGCCTCGCAGAGTTCGCCGCCCGCAGGCGGCGAAGAAAGTCAGATTATTTTCTGCCGCGACATGTGCGTGGCAGAAAATACTTCTC
>CAOJND010000147.1 GCA_948439445.1 uncultured Eubacteriales bacterium
TTCAGATTTCCCAAGGCAATGCCGGCAGCGTTTTGGAGCGGTTGCGCTATGACCAATACACCGTTGTGGGATTGGTCAGCAGCCCGTTGTATCTGGATATCGAACGGGGAAGCACGACGGTGGGCAACGGCTCCATCGCTGCTTTCATGTACATTCCGCCGGAGAGCTTCCAAGATGAGGTTTTTTCAGAAATTTATCTGACCCTGGACGGGGATTATGAAAATTATACCGACGATTATGACGACGCCATGGAGCATATGGCCGAACGGCTGGAAACTGCGGCGGAGCCGCTGGCCCAGGACCGGCTGGTTCAGGTTCGGGCAGAGGCCAAGGCGGAATATGCCAAGGGGCTTCAGGAATATGAGGATGGCCAGGCGAGCTATGAACAGGGCAAGACCGACGCACAGCAACAGCTGGCGCAGGCGGCCCAGGAGTTGGCCGATGGCCGGCAAGAGCTGGAGCGTAACCGGAAGACCTTGGAAGACGGGCGCAAGCAGCTGACCGATGGCCAGAAACTGCTGGAGGATGGGATGGATACCCTGCAAAAGTCTCAAAAGGCCTTGGCGGACAGTAAAAAACAGACGTTTGACCAGCTGGCGGCTGGAAATAACACCCTATTGGAGAATTATAAAACGGTGCAGGCAAATCTGCGGCAGGTTGAGGATGGGCTTGCACAGGTTGACAGTGGTTTGGTGCAGTTGGACAGCGGCATTACCCAGCTGGAAAGCGGGTTAGCTCAGTTGGAGCAGGGGCTGAAGCAGATTGACACGCTGCTTGGCATTTTGGAGCCCAGTATTAACGCCGCCCAGGCTGCTCTGGATGCTGCCCAAGAGCAGGGAAGCATGGATGCGCAAGCGCTGGAAGCTTTGAAACAGCGCTTAGAGGAGTTAAAGACCAAGCGGGATGAATATATCTCGCGTAGGCAATCGCTGGAACAGGACCAGGCCCAGTATACCGGGCAGCTGGAGGAACTGAAGACGCAGCGGGAGGATCTAACGGCCAAGCAAAAAGAATTGCAGACCAATCAGGCGGCGCTGCTTGCGGCAAAGGAGCAGATTGACACCGGCTTTTTGGAGGCGCAGAACGCCCAGACCCAGGCCAACAACCAGTTCGCAGCGTTGGAAGCCCAGCTAAACGCCTCAGCCCAGGAGCTGGAGCAGCAGCAAAAGCTTTTGGATCAGAAACGACAGGAGCTGGAGGACGGGGAGACGGCCTTGGCGGAAGCGGAGCAACAGTTGTCCCAGGGGCAGACGGAATATGACCGGCAAAAAGCCCGGGCGGACAAAAAGCTGGACGATGGCGCCAGGGAACTGAACGATGCCAAGCAGCAACTGGCGGATGCCCGGGAAACCATCGATACTTTGGCCGCGCCACAGGTGTATGCGTTGACCCGGAATTCCAATGTGGGCTATGTGTCGTTTGAAAACAATTCCGATATTGTGGCAGGGGTATCCCGGGTGTTTCCTGTGTTTTTCCTGCTGGTAGCGGCACTGGTGTGCATCACTACCATGACCCGAATGGTAGATGAGGAGCGCACACAAATCGGCATTTTGAAGGCTTTAGGCTATGGCAATGGGGCGATCATTGGGAAATATTTGGCCTATTCCGGCACTGCCGCCCTCTTGGGCTGTGCACTGGGCGTGATTTTTGGCAGTATCGTGTTTCCAACGATTTTGTGGCAGGCGTATTGTATTCTCTATTCCTTCTCTGACACTGTGGTTCTTCAATTTGATGTACCTCTTTGTGTATCCATTGTGCTGATCTATACGGCGGTGACCATGGCTGTCACCTGGTATAGCTGCCGCCGGGAACTGCGGGACGTGCCTGCGGAGTTGATTCGGCCCAAGGCGCCAACCGCCGGAAAAAAGATACTTTTTGAGCGGTTCCGGCTGTGGAACCGGGTTAGTTTCTTGAATAAGGTAGCCATTCGCAATATTTTCCGCTACCGCCAACGGTTGGCAATGATGCTGTTGGGCATCGGCGGTTGCGCCGCGCTATTGGTTACCGGTTTTGGGATCAAAGATTCAATTGTGAATATTGTATCGTTCCAGTATGATGAGGTGACCGTATATGACATCAGCGTGTCTTTCCAGGATGGCCTGGATCAGACGGCCCAACAAAATTTCCGGGAGCGTGTGGATGCGGTAACCCAACGGGTGGTGTTCTGTTATAACGGTGGTGCGGAATTGGACTTTGGCGGCGGCGTCAAAGAGACGCAGCTTTTGGCGGTTCAGGACAATCTGGAAGGCGTATTTGACTTGCACCGTGGGAACCAAAAACTGGAGGTGCCAGGCCTTGGCAAAGCGCTGGTCTCTGCGGGTGTAGCGGAGGCTATGGGGATTGGCGCAGGGGACCAAATTACCGTGCGCACACCGGAGATGGAAACCATGGAGCTAACCGTAGCCGGGATTTTTGACAACCATGTGTATAACTATGTGGTGGTGAGTCAGGATACGGTGGCCAACCAGTGGGGAAAGCCAAAGCCTTGCCAGACGGCGTTGGTGCTAACCGGAGAGAATCAAGACGTGCACGAGGCAGGTGCAGTTATTGCCAATCAGCCGAATGTGCTGCGAGTGACCGTGAGCCAGGATCTGGCGGGGCAGGTTGCCTCTATGATGGACGCGATGGACGCGGTGGTCTGGCTGGTGGTGATTTGCGCGGCGCTGCTGGCAGTGATTGTGCTGTACAACCTGACCAACATTAATATCACCGAACGGGTTCGGGAGATTGCAACCTTAAAGGTGCTGGGTTTCTATGCCGGTGAATCGGCAGCCTATGTGTTCAAGGAGAATTTGGCCCTGTCGGCCATGGGCGCAGTGCTGGGTCTGGGGTTTGGCAAGCTGCTGCACATGTTCGTCATGGATAAAATTCGGATCGATATGGTTTGGTTTCAGAGCAGAGTGGCGCTGCGAAGCTATCTGCTTGCGATTTTGATCACCATGTTGTCAGCTGTGGTGGTAGATGTGATTTTGTATTTCAAATTAGAGCGGATCAATATGGCAGAGGCCTTGAAGTCCGTGGAGTAAGATTTTTAAAACATGGGGCCTGGGGTGCGTATGTCACCCCAGGCCCCGCAGACTTTCATACGTCTCCCGCTAATAATGGTAAAGCGACCGGCCAGCTATTTGCTTGGAGCCCGCTGTCACAGTGTTTGTTCCCCCTCGACTTGAACGTATTCCATGATATCGCTTACACCGCACCCCAGAATTCTACAAAGATCGTTGATGGTGGTGGTGTTGAGCGGCTTATTTTTCCGTAGCTTATCGATGGTAGAACTGGACAGGTGATAGGTTTTAATCAGAGAATAAGTGGATTCGGGGGAGCTTTTTAAGGTAATCCAGAACGGTCTGTAACTAATCATGGTGTACCTCCATATGGTTATATGATAATGATAAAATGTAGGTTTCCTCTTGACTATAGTCGTAAAAAAGACTATAATAAATGTCGAATGATTACCCTTTTATTTGACCCAAAAGGAGAACGCAATGGCGGAATATAACCGGGAGTTTCTGCTTCCATTTTTACAAGATGTGTGTGCAATGCAGTGGGCGGTGAAGCAGTTGGAGGAACAATATGGACAGGTTTGGCAGAGCTGTAACCAGTGGGAAAAAATTGAACCTGGCCAATATCCGGCCAAGGAGAGCTTTGACCCTGTGCAGGTTGTGTGTTGGGTGGCGCCGCCTTTTATGATTGTGCTGGTCTGCCTAGTGACTGCCCTGTTGTCTTCCCGATTTGGCTTTTCCGCATTGCTGCCGGTTTTAGCAGGGCTTGTCCTAGGGGTGGCGGTTTCCATTCCTGGTCTGTTGGAGATGCGGCGGGAAAAAAGACGAATTGAAGGCCGGTATGCGGCGGACTTGGCCAAATACCGCAAGTGCCAGGAAGCCTACGAACAGGCACAGCACCGGTTGCCGGAATTGTATCGCCGCCGAGACGCATCCTGGGCGGCCTTGGCAGAGGCCAGGGCGCTGCTTGGACAGTGCTATGGCGTGGGGGTAATTCCCACACAGTGTTGGGGGATTATTCCGGCAACCTATCTTTACCAGTATGTCTGTTCCAGAAAAGAGGAAAGAATTGATCTCCACGCCGCTTTGGAGGCTCTAAAAGCCGCGCCTGAAAGATGGGATACAAACAGCGCGGCGTGGCGCTTGGCAAAGACACTTTTTGCCCAGGCTTGCAAGAGCGCCAGGGATCCGGCCCTCCAGGAATGCGAAAATACCGTGGAGCAGGGGATGGGGGAAACGGCAGATCAAAAAATGTGGAAGATGCATTTGACCTGCACTGCCTTTTTTGCCCAAACGGATGGCCA
>CAOJND010000148.1 GCA_948439445.1 uncultured Eubacteriales bacterium
CATTGAGACATCCGGTGGCAATCTGCTGGCCGTCTTGAAACAGAGCCAGATTGCTGGTGCCGCCGCCGATATCTATGTGAAGCACCGGCTGACCAATCTGGGCGCTCCACAGATCCGCACCCGCGCCCCTGGCGGCCAGACTGCTCTCTAAATCCGGCCCGGCGGTCGCCACAACGAATTCCCCGGCAAAGTCCGACAGCTTGGAAAGCACTGCCCGCGCGTTTTCCTTTCGCGCGGTTTCCCCGGTGATGATCACAGCGCCGGTATCCACATTGGCCCGCTCCAAGCCGGCTTCTTGATAGTCCTGGGCCACCAGGTCCCGGATCTTCTCCGCGTCTACATGGGCGTCGTCCAGCAGCGGCGTGAAGTGGATGGGGCTTCGATAGCGGATCTGCCGGTCGGTAATCGCAAGCTCCGGCACCGCGAAGGGGGAGGCGCGGTTTTCCACCGTCAATTCTGACACAATAAGCTGGGTGGTAGAGGTGCCGATGTCCAGACCGACCGAGCACAACCGCTCAGACACGTCCGGTCACCTCCTCTAGAATCCGGCGAACCATGAAATCCTCCGGCGCCATAGGATTGGTGGCGCAGCAGGGGTCTGCCAAAGCCGCGCGAACCAACTCGTTGCTGTTGCGCCAGACCTGTTGGGGCTGGATCCCGGCCTCTGCCAGGGTAGCGGGGAGCTTCAGATCCCGGCGCAGCCGGATCAGACCATTCTTTAGATTCCGAATGGCCATCGTGTCGGCGCTCCCGCCAAGACCGGCGGCCCTGGCCAGATTGCCATATTTCGCGCTGGCGTAAGGGGCGTTGCAGGCAATAACCGAGGGCAATAGGATGGCATTGAGCTGTCCATGGGGTACATGGAACAGTCCGCCTAGAGCGTGGGCCATAGCATGGCAAAGCCCCAGTCCGGCTACGTTAAAGGCAAGTCCCGCCATGGTAGCGGCGGTGTGAACCTTTAGCCGTACAGAACGATCCCCCGCAAAGGAGGCCGGTAGCACGGCAAAGCAGGCCGAGAATGCGTCCTTTGCCAGAGCGTCGGAAAAGGGGCCAGCGTTTTTTGCCACAAACGCTTCTACAGCGTGGGACAGCACATCATAACCCGCGTTGGCAATCAAAGAGGCCGGAAGTTCTGCCAATAGGTCGCTGTCTAGGATCGCGTAATCCGGCTGGAGCCGGGGATCCACCAGAGGATGCTTTACCTGATTATGCGTCAAAATGGAAAAGTCCGTTACCTCAGATCCAGAACCGGAAGTGGTTGGAATGGCAACCAAAGTCGTATTCCCGCCGGCAAAATACGCCATGGCCTTGGCGCAGTCCAACGCGCTGCCGCCTCCCAGGGCCACAACGGTATCCGGCGCGAAGGCCTTTAGCTTTGCAGTGCCGGCAGCCGCCAAGGTCACCTGTGGATCAGGCTCCACTTGATCAAATACTTCCGTCTCTTTGGCCTGGGTAAGTTTCGCAACCTTGTCCGCCATACCCGAGCGGGCAAAATAGGGATCTGTAATGAGAAATAGTTTTTGAATTCCCAGATCGGCCAGAGCAGAAATGGCTCCAGGGCCAGAAATAATTTTTGTTTTGCAGGAGAAAGTCTCCATTTACCCACCGCCTTTTCCCTGATAGCATACCCGGATTTTGGAAAACCATACAAAAAAAGATCAAGGCAGTTGTAACGCTTGTTGCAGTGCGAATGCGCTTATGGCGGTTCTTAAAAAACCATATTGAAACCCGGTGCGGCGAGTTCAATTTGGAACGAAATTGTGACAAAATGTGTGAGAGGTGACGAATGTAAAAAGTCGCCGCAGACGAAATACTGCCCGCGGCGACGTGGTCGGGAAGAACGAATTTACGACACCTTTTTGTCGGAGCGCACAAAATTCACATTGACAAGCAATGTGGTTTGTCATATAATGAAACTGCGAAAGCAATTAAAAAATGGGAGGTTCTGTCTATGGAAAACGCATTTCACCTGAAGCAGCACGGTACCACGGTTCGTACCGAAATCATGGCGGGCATTACGACATTTTTCGCCATGGTTTACATCCTCATGGTCAATGCCAACATGTTTGCCAATCCCTTTGGCGACGGCACCAATGTTCTGGGGGTGTCCTACGGCGCAATCTATGTGGCCACCGCCATCTCTGCTGTCATTGGCACCTTGTTGATTGGCCTTTTGTCCAATCTGCCTCTGGCTCAGGCCAGCGGCATGGGTCTGAACGCGTTCTTTGTTTACACGGTGTGCGTGGGCTTTGGTTTGACCTATGCCAATGCGCTGGTTCTGGTGTTGCTGGACGGCCTGGTATTTATCGCGCTGACGCTCACCGGTCTGCGCAAGAAGATCTTCCTGGCAATTCCCAAAGCGGTTCGGGTGGCGATTCCCACGGGCATTGGCCTGTTTATCGCGTTCCTGGGCCTTCAGAACGCGGGTTTGGTTGTCAATAACGCCTCTACCTGCGTGACCCTGGGTTCTTTTAACCTGCTTACCCCTGGCAACTGGGCCTCTGTCATGCCCATGGTGGTGACCCTGGTGGCGCTGTTCGCCATTGCGGTCATGTCGCATAAGAAGGTCCGGGGCGCTGTTCTGTGGGGTATTTTGGGTGGCGCCGGCCTGTACTATCTGCTTGGCCTGACGGTACCTGGCTTCTACAGCGCTCTGAATATCAGCCTTGCCAGCCCCTTCGAGGCGTTCAAGGCTTTTGGCACCGAGGCGTTCGGTAAGGTCTTTACAGACGGCTTTGACTTCTCCGCCTATGCTGCCGCCCATGGAACTGCCAATCTGGTGCTAATCATCGTAACAACGGCGCTGGCATTTTGCATGGTGGACATGTTCGATACCCTGGGCACCCTATACGGCGCCTGCGCCAGAGGCGACATGCTGACCAAAGAGGGCGAGGTTCCCAACATGGACAAGGCCATGATGGCCGACGCTGTGGCTACCACAGTGGGCGCTATCTGCGGCACCTCCACGGTGACCACCTATGTGGAATCCTCCGCCGGTGTGGCAGAGGGCGGTCGGACTGGCTTGACCTCTGTAGTGACTGCGGTTTTGTTCCTGGTAGCCATGTTCCTCAGCCCCATCGCGCAGCTGATTCCCAGTTGCGCTACCGCCGCTGCGCTGATCTACGTGGGCGTGCTGATGATGGGTAGTCTGAAGGAGATTGACTGGCGCGCCACGGAAAACGCTGTACCCGCCTTTTTGACGCTGGCGATGATGCCGTTTACCTACAACATCTCCTACGGCATTGCCTTCGGCCTGCTGTCCTATGTGATGATCCATTTGTTCACTGGGAAGGCCAAGCAGGTCAAGGGCGGCACCTGGGTGATTATGTTGCTGTTTATGGCGATGTTGCTGCTGACCCACTAATAAGCTTTTCTTCAATCCGGGGTAGTTTGATGCTGCCCCGGATTTTTTATGAAATGTGTAAAAACAAGGGCCAGCCACTTGATTTCAAGGCTCATTCCATGTATAATGAAGTGTCAGATTACGGAGAAATCCATTTTTGGAGGATTATGTCATGAAAAACAGTGAAAAAACGCTGGATATGATTGTGAATCTTTGCAAGAGCCGGGGCTATGTCTATGCCGGCTCGGAGATTTACGGCGGCTTGGCCAATGCTTGGGATTACGGCCCTTTGGGCGTGGAGTTTAAAAACAATGTAAAAAAGGCGTGGATGAAAAAATTCGTGCAGGAATCCCCCTATAATGTGGGACTGGACGCCGCCATTCTGATGAATCCGCAGACCTGGGTTACCACCGGGCATGTGGGAAACTTTTCAGATCCACTGGTGGATTGCAGGGGTTGCGGCGCTCGCCAGCGGGCGGACAAGCTGATTGAAGCAAGCCCCTCCGGCGCAAATTGCAATGTGGACGCCATGAGCTTTGAGCAGATGGACGGTTTTATTGCTGAACATGAGGATGTGGTGTGCCCCAACTGCGGCAAGCACAATTTTACCCCGATCCGTAAGTTTAATTTGATGTTCAAGACCCAGATTGGCGTGACAGAGGATTCCGCCGCTACGGTCTACCTGCGGCCGGAGACCGCCCAGGGCATTTTCGTGAATTTTGCCAATGTGCAGCGGACCACACGGAAAAAACTCCCATTCGGCGTATGTCAAGTGGGCAAGGCGTTTCGTAATGAGATCACCCCGGGCAACTTTACCTTCCGCACCCGAGAGTTTGAGCAGATGGAGTGCGAGTTTTTCTGCAAGCCCGGCACGGAGTTGGAGTGGTTT